>NZ_JAWQDE010000004.1:0-273846 GCF_036318045.1 Clostridium sp. CM74B_53
CCGGGCTTTTCGAAGCTCGGCGTTTTGTGTTGGGAATATGAAATGAGCTGCCGCACGTTAGTGCGACAGCCCCTTTGTGTTGGGAATATGAAATGAGCTGCCGCACGTTAGTGCGACAGCCCCTTCTCATTATTTTCGTTTCACAACGGCTGTTTTTCCACGAAAAGCAATCCCGATTTTTATGATCGGCCGGACACCTGCATCCCGCAATTCCGTGTCATATTTTTTCACATCTATTTGTTGGAGGGCGCGATCTGCCAGCGCATCCAGATCCACATGATCATCATTTGTGTGTTTGAATTCAAACAGGAATCCCGGAATTCCTTTTACTAATGGATTCAGTTGAATATCAAATCGGCCAAGCCCCGATTCTCGATTGGAATGAATCTGGTACCTGTTTCCAAGGATCGCACATAATCCAAGCATCATGCCATGATAAAAACTTTCATTTGCCCCATCCATAGAAGAAATACTCTGCAGCATAAAATTCTCCAGCAAAGACTGAAGCTTTTTTGCATTTCCGGAGAATATCGCCTGATTGATAGAAATCGCGACGCTGTTCTGATTTGTCCGATTTAAAATTTCTTTTTCATAGACACAGGCAATCTCTTTATTTGGAATTGCAACATCACACATGAAATTCCCATCATTTTGTGGATAAACTTCTGCAACTTTTAAGTAACCCGCAACAAGAAGAAAACTATAGATCGTGTATGGATTATTCTGGATCTCCGGATAGATCACGCTGGTATCTATATACGTAGTGATTTTTTCACCGCAGAGCAGTTTATGAAGTCCTTCCGTTATCTCGGGTGTAGCTGTCGCGATAATCTCACCAATGATTTCGTTGCTGCCGGTAGACTGCCAGAACGCCTTTGGGAAGCACTGATCGGTAATGTAATTGATCACAGACCATGGATTAAAGATTTCTGTATGACCAAATCGGTATCCGTCATACCAGCTGCAGATCTCCTGATATTTGTCCTCTTTCCCATAGTAGTGCAGAATATCTTTTACTTCTTCAGTTGTAAAGCCGAAATATTCACTGTAACTGTCGTCCAAAATCGAATTGGTTTTCAAATTATTCATGCCGCTGAAGATGCTTTCTTTTGCAACACGGAGAATGCCTGTGAGAAAGCCAAAAGCCAGATGTGGATTATCCTTCAGGCCGCCGGAAAAGAAATTACGCATGAAATTCACGATTTCAGGATAAAAATTGCAATGATGTCCCTGCTGGATCGGTGTATCGTATTCATCAATAATGATAATACATTCTTGTCCATAATGCTTGTGCAGCAACAGAGATAAGATTTGTAATCCCATCTGGCAGTCTACTTCATTCGCATTGTCACTGGCAAGGCGATGGTACTGTTCTTTTTCATAGATTCCAAGTGCAGTACTTTCCTCAAGTTCACTGTGCCGTATAAATTCCAGTGAAATCAGCTTACGGATCTTCTGAAATGTCTCCTGCCATGTCAGACATTTTACATCCTTAAATGTCAGGAATATGACCGGATACTTTCCCTGATGCCGGGTATAATCAGAACCACACTGCCATATCTGCTTATCCTTGAAATAAATGGAGGTGTCCTCCTGTGTTTTTTCAAAAAAGACCCGAACCATATCCATATTCAATGTTTTACCGAAACGTCTCGGACGGGTAAACAACGATACCATAGGTTTCGTATCCAGAAAATCACGGATCAGCAAGGTTTTATCTACATAATAATAGCTTGTGGTCGCCGTCTTGAAATCAGAAATCCCAATGGGCATCGGCTTTTTCTTTTCGCCTGAATCTGGCCAAACTGCATTTTTTGGAATCAGCCAGGAATGTCCCTCTTTCACAGCTCCGGAAATTTCGCCCTGCTTACACATCTGCTGGACTCTGCGTACAGTGATTCCCATTGCTTTTGCCGCTTCCATGCTGGATAAATAGTTCATTGAACACCTCCAAACGTAATTCTATCATAAGTATATCCCATTAAACGAAATATTACAACTCTGCATTTCGCTTATATTTCGTTTCAAACGAAATGTATAGACAGCAACAGTCGGGAGGACAATTCTGAATAAAAAAGCCGAATGAACGTTAATTTCATTCGGCAGTGAAGCTTTACGCATCTTTTGTTTCTGTATTTTGTCTGTACAGGATCATCAGTCCGCGGAGCAGAAGATCCGGATCATATGTAATCTTATGCGTACAGAGCGGGGTGATAAATCTTGCCATACCGCCGGTAGCAATAAGGGTTGCCGGTTCGCCGAGCTCTGCGGTCATGCGGTCGATAAGACCGTCAAGCATTGCGGCATTGCCGAGCATGATACCATTTCTCATACATTCGATGGTGTTCTTTCCGATCGCACGTTTCGGAACATCGAAGCTGATCCTCGGAAGCTGGGCTGTATTGGAAACGAGGGAGTTTAAGGCAACCTTTACACCCGGGAGAATCACACCGCCGATATAATTTCCATCGTGGTCTACAACATCGAGCGTTGTCGCGGTTCCCATATCCGCGATGATGATCGGTCCTTCATATTTGGCATTTGCAGCGACAGCGGCCACGATCCGGTCACCGCCGACGGTCTTAGGGTTATCCATCTTGATGTTTAAGCCCGTCTTCATGCCGGAACCGACAAGAAGCGGTTTCTTTCCGGTGATCTTCTTTACGGCGGAAGAAATCGGCGCGTTTAAAGGCGGGACAACGGATGCCATAATGGAACCTTCGATATCATTTTTCTTTACTTTATGGATCTCCAGAATATTCTTTAAGAGGATCGCGTATTCGAGACTCGTTTTTCGGTCATCGGTGGTGATGCGCTCCTCAAAATATGTTTTATTGTCGTCAAGACCTCCGACAACGATATTACTGTTTCCCATGTCGATCGCTAAAATCATTGAGAAAACTCCTTCCACAAATCTAAGTAACGTGTTATACTGTTTTTACGTGTGCAGTTGATCAAAGGTTCCGTATTTGCGGGATTTGTCAACCGTCACTGTGAATATGAGAAACGTGTGAGACAGGTTCCTCATAATTTTAAAGTTCGAATTATCTTACCATAAATTGACTAAAATTACAACGGAGGATTCCAAATGTTAGCAGGAAAAACCGTACTTTTATGCGTGAGCGGCAGTATCGCCGCCTATAAAATCGCATATCTCGCCAGCGCACTGAAAAAACTGAAGGCAGATGTCCATGTGCTTATGACCCGGAATGCGACAAATTTCATCAACCCAATTACATTCGAGACACTGACCGGAAATAAATGCCTGGTGGATACGTTTGACCGGAACTTTGAGTTTTCCGTTGAACATGTTTCCCTTGCGAAGGCGGCGGACGTTGTCCTCGTTGCCCCGGCTTCCGCAAATGTGATCGCGAAGCTGGCCCATGGTCTTGCGGACGATATGTTGACGACCACGGTTCTCGCATGTACCTGCAAGAAGATCATCAGCCCGGCGATGAATACGAGAATGTTCGAGAATCCGATCACACAGGACAACTTAAAGATCTGCGAACACTATGGAATGGAAGTGATCAGTCCGGCAAGCGGGTATCTCGCCTGCGGCGATACCGGAGCCGGAAAGATGCCGGAGCCGGAAGTGCTGCTCCAGTATATCTTAAAGGAAGTCCAGTACGAGAAAGACTTAAAAGGAAAGAAGATCCTTGTGACCGCAGGCCCGACGAGAGAGGCCATTGACCCGGTCCGCTATATTACAAACCACAGTACCGGAAAGATGGGATATGCCATCGCGAAGACGGCAGCTCTCCGCGGCGCTGACGTGACTCTTGTTTCGGGACCGGCAGAGGTGGAGCCGCCGATGTTCGTAAATTTTGTTCCGGTGGTTACCGCCAAAGATATGTTTGAGGCTGTGACAAGCCGCAGTGATGAGATGGACGCGGTGATCAAGGCCGCGGCTGTCGCTGACTACCGCCCGAAGTTCGTGAATACCGAGAAGACAAAGAAGAAAGACGGGGATATGGCGATCGAACTGGAGCGCACCGATGATATCTTAAAATGGCTCGGAGAACATAAAAAAGAAAGCCAGTTTCTTTGCGGATTTTCTATGGAGACGGAACATATGCTGGAGAATTCCAGGGCAAAATTAAAGAAGAAGAATCTCGATATGATCGTTGCCAACAATCTGAAGGTTGCCGGTGCCGGTTTCGGAACGGACACGAATGTAGTGACGATGATCCGCGAGAATAAGGAGACGGAGCTTCCGATCATGTCGAAGGAAGAGGTTGCAGGGGCGATCTTAGACGAGATCTTTGAAATTAAAAGATAGAAAATTCCAATCTTTACCAGAAAATAGAAGATTCGACTACTCAGATGCCTTTACAGGTGAAAAACGCAAAGCAGGCACAGAGTGGTGAAGATTGCTATAAATATAACGAATTTTAGGGCTTTCTTCTTGACGAAACTCTTAAATACTGGTAAAAATTAATTGGAATAAGAGCAGCAGAAAAAAACGGCAGTCAATGAAGGACCGCGGTTCTTTTGTGCTGTCAGCAGGAAAATATTGTTAGACGAAACACAAGATAGATTTGGAGGAAAATTTTTTGGCTTCATTAAATGATGAAATAAAGAGACGACGGACATTCGCGATCATTTCTCACCCGGATGCCGGTAAAACGACACTGACCGAGAAATTCCTGTTATACGGAGGCGCGATCAACCTTGCCGGAACCGTAAAGGGACGCAAAGCGACAAAGCACGCAGTCTCCGACTGGATGGAGATCGAGAAGGAGAGAGGTATCTCCGTAACATCTTCCGTACTCCAGTTCAATTACGAGGGATACTGCATCAATATTCTTGATACCCCAGGACATCAGGACTTCTCCGAGGATACCTACCGTACCCTGATGGCAGCGGACTCCGCGGTCATGGTCATCGACGGATCAAAGGGTGTCGAGGCGCAGACCATCAAACTGTTCAAGGTCTGTGTGATGCGCCATATCCCGATTTTTACCTTTGTAAACAAGATGGACCGTGAGGCGAGAGACCCGTTCGAGCTCATGAGCGAGATCGAGGAGGTTCTCGGAATCCATACCTGCCCGATCAACTGGCCGATCGGCTGCGGAAAGAGCTTCAAGGGCGTTTATGACCGCCAGACAAAGAAGATCACGACCTTCACGGCTGCCATGGGCGGACAGAAGGAAGTTGCCACAGAGACTTTCGACGTGGAGGGAACAGACGTGGATTCCGTCATCGGTTCCGATTTCCACGCTCAGTTAAGGGACGATATCGAGCTTCTCGACGGAGCGAGCGATGAGTTTGACCAGGAGCTTGTCAGCGCCGGAAAGCTTTCACCGGTGTTCTTCGGATCTGCTCTCACAAACTTCGGTGTTGAGACATTTCTGGAGCATTTCTTAAATATGACGACTTCTCCACTTCCGAGAAAGACAACGACAGGCGTGATCGACCCGTTCCGGGAAGATTTCTCCGCGTTCGTATTTAAGATCCAGGCAAACATGAACAAGGCACACCGTGACCGTATCGCGTTCATGCGCATCTGTTCCGGTAAGTTTGAGGCAGGAATGGAAGTAAACCATGTTCAGGGCGGTAAGAAGATCCGTCTGACCCAGCCGCAGCAGCTGATGGCCGAGAGCCGTAAAATCATTGAGGAGGCTTATGCCGGAGATATCATCGGCGTTTTCGATCCGGGTATTTTCTCCATCGGTGACACGCTCTGTACGTCCAACGAGAAGTTCCAGTTTGAGGGTATCCCGACCTTTGCGCCGGAGCATTTCGCGAGAGTCCGCCAGATCGATACCATGAAGAGAAAACAGTTCTTAAAGGGTGTCAACCAGATCGCTCAGGAAGGTGCGATCCAGATCTTCCAGGAGTTCAATACCGGTATGGAGGAGATCATCGTCGGCGTTGTCGGTGTCCTGCAGTTTGAGGTCCTGACCTACCGCTTAAAGAACGAGTACAATGTCGATGTCCGTCTGGAACAGCTTCCGTTCGAGTATATCCGCTGGGTTGAGAACCCGGAGGAAGTGGATGTGGCGAAGATCCAGGGCACATCCGATATGAAACGCATCTGCGACCTCAAGGGCAATCCGTTATTGTTATTCATCAACAGCTGGAGTGTCGGCATGGTCGAGGAGAGAAATCCGAACTTGAAACTCAGTGAGTTCGGAAAGAACTAATCAAGTTTACAAAATATATCATCACAGGAACATGTGGAACCAGTCGTTTTGACTGGGAATACTGCATAGACAGGAGGAATATAAGATGAGTAAGATCGATGTTGTAAGAGCAGCTATGGTCGAGGCGATGAAAGCAAAAGATAAAGAGAGAAAGGATTCCCTTTCCATGCTTCTCTCCGCATTAAAGAACGCGCAGATCGATAAGCGCGAAGCTCCGCTCACCGAGGATGAGGAGAACGCGATCGTAAAGAAAGAGATCAAGCAGGTCAAAGAGACGATCGATACCGCTCCGGCAGACCGCGCTGATATCATCGAAGAGGCAAAGAAGAGACTGGCTGTATATCAGGAGTTCGCTCCGGCAGATATGACCGAGGACCAGATCAGAGAGACGATCCAGAAAGTTCTCGCAGAGCTCGGAATCGAAGCTCCGACCGCAAAGGACAAAGGAAAGATCATGAAATCCCTAATGCCGCTTGTAAAGGGAAAGGCAGACGGTAAGATCGTAAACGAGATCCTGGCAGGATTCATGAAGTAATGAGCGCGGATCCGTGAGTCTAAACAAAATTATCAGCGGGGCTGGCTTTATATCCTGGAAACGCCCGGGACGAGGCGGCCCCGTCTGTCTTTCTTTACGCGAAGCGTGTTTTCACTTGTTGGGAAAATGGTATATAGAGAATAATGGAGGCAGAAATTATGTACAAAGAGAAGATCAGCCGGTATATTGATGCACATAAGAAAGAGATGCTGGAAGATATCGAGGAGCTTTGCCGGATCAACAGCGTGAAAGGCTCTTACCGGATCGGAAAACCGTATGGGGAGGGATGTTCCGAGGCACTGCGCACAGCGCTGCATATCGCGGAATGTTACGGCTTTTCCATCAACAATTATGACAATTATGTCGGCACCGTGGACATGAACAACAAGGACGCCCAGCTGGATATTTTAGCGCACCTCGATGTCGTTCCGGCCGGAGATGGATGGACGGTCACAAAGCCGTTTGAGCCGGTCGTGAAGGACGGAAAGATCTACGGGCGCGGAACTGCGGACGATAAGGGACCGGCAGTCGCGGCTCTCTATGCGATGCGTGCGGTCAACGAGCTCGGGATCCCACTGAAAAAGAATGTCCGGCTGATCCTCGGAACGGATGAGGAGTGCGGAAGCTCCGATATCACCCACTACTACAGTGTGGAGAAGGAAGCACCGATGACCTTCTCACCGGATGCATCCTTCCCGGTCATCAACATCGAAAAAGGCCGGATCGAAGGCAATTTTACGGCAGAATTTGAGCCGTCCGACAAGCTCCCGAAGATGGTCTCCTTCAAGTGCGGGACAAAGGTCAACGTCGTTCCGGCGGCAGCGGAAGCTCTCTTTGAGGGACTTGACGGGGATGAGACGGAAGCTCTTGCAAAGAGCATGGAGGAAGAACTCGGGATTACATTTACCGTTTCTTCCGAAGACGGATGCTTAAAGATCGCAGCGTCCGGAGAAAATGGACATGCATCAACTCCGTGGAAGGGAAAAAATGCCCTGACAGGTCTTCTGGCGCTGATCGAGCGTCTGCCGCTCGCAGAGTGCGGACAACTCAAAGCTGTCCGTGCGTTAAATCATCTGATGCCGCACGGTGACTGGTTTGGCGCCGGACTGGGGATCCAGATAAGCGATGAGGAGTCCGGAGAACTGACACTCGCATTCAGCATGCTGGACATCTCCGAAAAGAGCCTGGAAGGCGAATTTGACAGCCGCTGCCCGATCTGTGCGACAAAGGAGAACACGATCGACGTGATCCGGAAAAATATGGAGGCAGAGGGGATTTCCTTCAATACCGAGGAACTGGAACCGCCGCACCATGTGCCGGCAGATTCCGACTTCGTAAAGACTCTTCTTTCTGCTTACGAGTCCTATTCCGGAAGAAAGGGCGAGTGCATCGCGATCGGAGGCGGAACATATGTCCACCACTTAAAGAACGGTGTCGCATTCGGTGCCTGCCTTCCGGAGACCGAAAATCACATGCATGGTCCGGATGAGTTCGCGGTGGTCGACGAGCTCTTGATGAGCGCGAAGATCTTTGCACAGGTGATCGTGGATCTCTGCAGCTGACCGGAAGATACATGATCATGTGAAAGAAAGGACAGGATACGGATGAACTGTAAGATCATCGATATCCACACCCATATTTATCCGGTCGCGCTGGCGAGGCGGGCAATGGAAGTCACCGGACAGGAGCATGATGATTTCAAAAATCTCCCGATCCGGGAGAATCTCCTGACACGGATGCAGGATGCCGGGGTGACACTCTCCGTCAATCTGCCGGTCGTCTCAAAACCGCAGAATCAGGCGGAGGTAAACAGGTTTGCGAAGGAGTCTGCCCGGAAAAACATCATTCCGTTCGGCGGACTTCATCCGGACTGTGAAAATGTGGCGGAGGAGCTGGAAAAACTGAAGGACATGGGAATGGCGGGGATCAAGTTTCATCCGCCGTTCCAGAAAGTCCATCTCGAAGATCCGAAATATGAGGAAATGTGGCGGCGGATCAATGCGCTGGGATTTCCGGTGCTGATCCACTGCGGAACTGCGAAGATCGCGCGCCCGTATGACCTCTATCCGTCCGGAGTGCGGAAAATCTTAAAATATGCCCCGGATATCCCGATCATCATGGCACATATGGGGAGCTTCTGCATGATGAAAAATCCGGAGGAGACGCTGGATGATCTTCCAGAAAATGTCTTTATCGACACGGCGATGAGCGCGGAGCTCGAGGATTCCGGGGAGTTCGAGGAGATCATCCGGAAATTCGGGCCGGAGCGGACCATGTACGGCTGCGATTTCCCGTACGGGAGCCAGAAAGCCGCGATCGCAAGGATCAGGGACAGCAGCTTTTCCGACAGCGAGAAAGAGGAGATGCTGTGGAAAAACGCTGCGAAAATATTAAAGTCGGTGAGGAAACTGCCGGAGAATTTTTAGAGAGCATTTCTGGGGGAATATGTCAGAACTTGTGAAAATACCGGTTTTGGATGAAAACGAATCAAATATGGCGTGTTCTGCATATCATAGACTGATTACATAAAAACTGTCCGGGAGATGATCGGATGCGGATGAGCGAGCTGAAAAAGCGCGAAGTGATCAACGTCTGTGACTGCAGGAGACTGGGATTTGTGGGCGATCTCGATATTGACCCGTGTTCGGGAAAGATCCTTGCGATCATTGTGCCGGGACCGGGCTGCGTCTGCGGATTTTTAGGGCGCGAGAAAGATTTTGTGATCCCGTTTGACGATATCTGTCAGATCGGGGACGATATCATCCTGGTCCGTCTGGAAGAAAAGAAAGAAAAACCTCCGAAGCCACCAAAACCGGGACCACCGCCGGGACCGCCCTGCCGACCGTGCCCGTGTCCGCCGCCATGCGAACCGGAATGCGGCTGCGGCGACCCAAAGAAATGGGAAAACGGGCGGTGCGGGAGAGAAAAATTCTGGTGAGAGAATAAAACAAAAATCCCATCGGCGAAGCTGAATTGGAATGAATTTTTGCCCGTAATTTGCCATGCATCCGAAGGGAAGCTCCGGGGGAGGTTCCTGCAGGTGTGAGGGTACTGAACAGTTACTAATAAAGACAGAAAGAGGAAACAGAACATGAAGAAACTTCACACACTCCCGGCCGCGGATGGATTCCGCATGCCCGGGGAATTTGAACCTCACCGGGGCTGCATCATGATCTGGCCGAAGCGTCCGGGAAGCTGGAACTACGGCGCAAAGAAGGCCAGAGAGGCATTTAAGCGTGTGGCATGGGCGATCGCCGAGAGCGAGGAAGTCTTTATGCTGGCGGAAGCGGATGTGGAAGAGAACGCGAGAGAAATGCTGACCGGAAATCCGGGACATGAGATCCATGTGATCCGGATGGAGTCTGATGACGCCTGGGCGAGAGATGTAGCTCCGACGTTTGTGGTGAACGATGAAAAAAATGTCCGCGGGATCGATTGGGAGTTCAATGCCTGGGGAGGCGATGTGGACGGACTCTACGCACACTGGGAAAAGGATGATCAGGTTGCGGAGAAGGTCTGCGAGGAACTCCATTATGACTGCTATGAGGCGCATCCGTTTGTTCTGGAAGGCGGCTCGATCCATTCGGACGGTGAGGGAACGGTCCTCGTGACAGCAGCCTGCCTTTTGAGTGCGGGAAGAAATCCAAAGCTTTCAAAGCAGGAGATCGAACAGAAGCTCTGCGATTATCTCGGAGCGCAGAAAGTGATCTGGCTGGAGCGCGGGATCTACAACGATGAGACGAACGAGCATGTGGACAATATCTGCGCTTTCGTGAGACCGGGGGAGGTCGTCCTCGCCTGGACGGATGACGAGACGGACCCGCAGTATGCGATGTCAAAGAGCTGTCTGGAGATCCTGGAGCGCGAGACGGACGCGATGGGACGAAAGATCAAGGTTCATAAGCTTCCGATTCCGAAAACACCGATCTGCGTCACAGAGGAGGATCTCGGCGGCTATGAGTTCGAGGACGGAGAGGACACGAGAGAAGTCGGAGAGCGGCTGGCGGCAAGTTATGTAAACTTCTATATTTCAAACGGCGGAGTGATCGTCCCGCAGTTTGGGGATGAGCATGATGAGGCGGCAGTGGAGATCTTAAAAGCGGCATTCCCGGAGCGGACTGTCTATCCGGTGCCGGCGCGGGATATCCTGCTCGGAGGCGGAAACATCCACTGCATCACGCAGCAGATCCCGGAAGGAAAGAGCAGAGAGTCACAAGCCTGAATAACATCAGAGTACCGGAAATGGGAAAATGAGATTTCTATGTCCGGAAAATTTTTAAATATCTGAAACTGAAATCTGGAGTCATGAGGGTACAGCTGAGTTTCAGAAACCCAAAACAAAGTCTGCGCAGGCAAAAAAAGAGCAGATGCGCAGAGAAAAAATAAGATCACTGGCAGGAGGAAGAAGAATGCGAAAGGTGAAAGTTGCGGCGGTACAGATGCGCTGCACGAGAGATGTAAATGAAAATATCGCGAACGCGGAACGGCTTGTAAGAAAAGCGGCGGCGGACGGTGCGCAGATCATCCTGCTGCCGGAGCTCTTTGAACGCCAGTATTTCTGCCAGGAGCGCCAGTACGAATACTATGAGTTTGCGAAGCCGGTGGAGGAGAATGATGCGGTAAAGCACTTTGCGAAAGTCGCAGAGGAGCTTTCTGTCGTCCTTCCGATCAGCTTCTATGAAAAGGACGGGAAACGCCTGTTCAACACGGTGGCGATCCTTGATGCGGACGGAACGAACCTAGGGATCTACAGAAAGACCCACATCCCGGACGACCACTATTATCAGGAAAAATTCTATTTCACACCGGGAGATACCGGATTTAAAGCATTTAAGACCCGCTACGGGACGATCGGCGTCGGCATCTGCTGGGACCAGTGGTTTCCGGAGACCGCACGATTCATGGCGGTAAAGGGCGCGGAGCTCTTATTCTACCCGACCGCGATCGGAAGCGAGCCGATCCTCTCCGTGGACAGCATGCCGCACTGGAGACGCTGCATGCAGGGACATTCCGCATCGAACCTGATGCCGGTGATCGCGGCAAACCGTGTGGGCCTGGAAGAAGTAGAACCTTGTGAGGCGAACGGAAACCAGAAATCCGCCCTGAAATTCTACGGTTCCTCCTTCATCACGGACGGAGCAGGAGAGGTGATCGAGTCCATGGACCGCGACAGCGAGGGCGTGATCACAGCGGAGTTCGACCTGGACGAGCTGGAGCGCGAGCGTTTCTCCTGGGGACTTTTCCGTGACCGCAGACCGGAGATGTACCACGAATAAAGAAAAAGAGAACAAAGGCAGATACCGATGGATTTTTCCGGGGTATCTGCCTTTCTTTATCTTGGCCGGATAGGACTAACTTTTTTACCGATGTCGAATCATTTTTGAGGAACAATCAGAATATAACCCTGATTCATACAACAGATAGAAAACATGTATGCCGGTAATTTCTCCCGATTTCTTGAAAAATAAGAAAATTTAGAGTATGATTACATGGAAAAGAATGGGTCGGGATGGATCCGGAATATAAAAAGAAGATCCCTGGATTCAAGTCCATGGGATTATGGAGGGTAAAAGAGATGGAATACACGATCGCAGCGATCTCCGGCGACGGGATCGGTCCGGAAATTGTAAGAGAGGCAAAAAAAGTTTTAGATAAAATTGGACAGAAATACGGCCATAAATTCAACTACGAGGACGTCCTCATGGGCGGAATCTCCATCGACACCTACGGGGTGCCGCTGACAGATGAGGCGCTTGAGACTGCAAAGAAGAGCGATGCCGTTCTTTTAGGCGCAGTCGGCGGAAATGTCGGAAACTCCCGCTGGTATGATGTGGCTCCGAACCTGAGACCGGAGGCAGGTCTTCTTGCGATCCGCAAAGGCTTAAATCTGTTTGCAAACATCCGCCCGGCGTACCTCTACAATGACCTTGCCGGTGCATGCCCGTTAAAGAAAGAGATCATCGGGGACGGCTTTGACATGGTCATCGTCCGCGAGCTTACAGGTGGTCTGTATTTCGGCGAGCGCCACACAGAGACGGTAGACGGTGTGGAGCAGGCAACAGATACTCTTGTATACAGTGAGAAGGAGATCCGCCGCGTAGCGATCAAGGCCTTCGAGATCGCAATGAAGAGAAAAAAGAAAGTGACGAGTGTCGATAAGGCAAACGTTCTTGATTCCTCCAGACTCTGGAGAAAAGTTGTAGCGGAAGTCGCAAAGGACTATCCGGAAGTTACACTTGAGAACATGTTAGTTGATAACTGCGCAATGCAGCTTGTCATGAATCCGCGCCAGTTCGACGTCATTTTAACTGAGAACATGTTCGGCGATATCTTATCCGACGAGGCGAGCATGATCACAGGTTCCATCGGAATGCTGTCCTCCGCAAGCTTAAACGAGAGCAAATTCGGTCTCTACGAGCCGAGCCACGGTTCCGCACCGGATATCGCAGGCAAGGACATCGCAAACCCGATCGCGACGATCCTCTCCGCAGCGATGATGCTCCGCTTCTCCTTCGACCTTGATAAGGAAGCAGATGCGATCGAAGACGCAGTGAGAAAAGTCCTTGCGGACGGTTACCGCACTGTGGATATCATGGATGAGGGCATGAAGCAGGTTGGAACGACCGAGATGGGCAACCTGATCTGCGAGAGGATCTGAGAATGACCGGGCCCGGATTTCTCAGTGAGAGAAAAAAGGGAGAGATCACGCAGATACAGAAAGTAAAATAGAAAGAATACAGAAAGACAGAGTACATATAAAACATATGCAGTCTGTCTTTCTTTTTTTTACGCCAAAGTCCGCTGCTTGCGCGAGACCTTGGCGACTGTCGCGATAACAAGGGGAAACTCGCGAAGCGTGTTTTCACTTGTTACCGAATCAGGGAAGTCCGCTGCTTCTATTGAGTAAAGATATAACTGACGTACCATAATTTTACACGATAGGGAAATGAAAATCTAACATGGTTTATCTGCTTGAGATAAAATCCGATTTTCCCAGAGAAATCTAATAAAATTCGGAACTGTCTCATCGAAATTGTAAAAAAAGAGACTAAAAAAAGAAGAAAGTTTACATAATTTCCGAAAATAAAAAATTTTATCATTGATTTGCCGGGTGACTTGTGCTAGGATATATGACAAATCAGCCCGATTCGAGACTTCACATTGGTAGAGAAGAGACAAGGTGAAGTAATACAACGGATCATGCGACTGGGCTGGATTCGTGGCCGCCCCTGAGAGGAGAGACCATAGAGCAATCAGAGAGGGGAACAAAATTTATGAGCAGAGTTTACAACTTTTCCGCAGGTCCGGCTGTGTTGCCGGAAGAAGTATTAAAAGAAGCAGCAGCAGAAATGCTGGATTATAACGGAACCGGAATGTCCGTTATGGAGATGAGCCACCGCTCAAAAGCGTTCGAGGAGATCATCCAGACGGCAGAGCAGGATATCCGTGATCTTTTAAAGATCCCGGACAATTACAAAGTCCTGTTCTTACAGGGCGGCGCACACCAGCAGTTCGCTGCAGTTCCGTTAAACCTGTTTAAGAACCGTGTCGGCGATTACATCATCACTGGACAGTGGGCAAAGAAAGCATGGAAGGAAGCAAAGCTTTACGGAACCGCAAATGCTATCGCATCCAGCGAAGACAAGACATTCAGCTATATTCCGGACTGCTCCGATCTTCCGATCGACGAGAATGCTGACTATGTCTACATCTGCGAGAACAATACGATTTACGGAACAAAATTCCACACACTCCCGAATACAAAAGGAAAAACACTTGTCTCTGATGTCTCCTCATGTTTCCTCTCAGAACCGATGGATGTCACAAAATACGGCGTGATCTACGGAGGCGTCCAGAAAAATATCGGACCGGCCGGCGTTGTCATCGTGATCATCCGGGAAGACCTGATCCGCGAGGACGTTCTTCCGGAGACACCGACGATCATGCGCTACGATGTACAGGCGAAGGCAGGCTCTCTCTTCAATACTCCGCCGTGCTACGGAATCTATATCTGCGGCAAGGTATTCAAATGGCTGAAGAGACAGGGCGGTCTGGAAGCCATGAAAGTGAGAAATGAAAGAAAGGCAAAGATCCTCTACGATTACCTGGATCAGAGCAAAATGTTCCATGGAACAGTAAGAAAAGAGGATCGCTCGATCATGAACGTACCGTTCGTGACAGGTGACAAAGACCTCGATGCCCTGTTCGTAAAAGAGGCAGAAAAGGCCGGATTCGTGAACTTAAAAGGTCACCGCACCGTCGGCGGTATGAGAGCCAGCATCTACAATGCAATGCCGGAAGAGGGCGTTGTAAAGCTTGTAGAATTCATGAAAAAATTTGAGGCGGAGCACGCGAACGCGTAAGGCTGCCGGATCGAAAAGATTACAGGAGAGACATTATGAGAAAGATTTGCTGTTTAAATCAGATCTCCCACTACGGTACAGACCGCCTCACAGGAGATTATACATTTGTAGATGACATCAAAGATGCGGAAGGAGTCATGGTCCGCAGCGCATCCCTTCATGAGACAGAATTCCCGGAGAGACTTCAGGCGATCGCGAGAGCCGGAGCCGGAGTCAACAACATCCCGCTCGATGAGTGCGCGAAAAAGGGAATCGTCGTATTCAACACACCGGGTGCAAATAAGAACGGTGTAAAAGAGCTTGTACTTGCAGGCCTGTTCCTGACATCCAGAGACGTTATCGGCGGCGTGGAATGGTGCAGAGAGCATGCAGGTGAGGAAGATATCGCAAAGAAGATGGAAAAGAGCAAGAAAGCCTTTGCAGGAAATGAGATCAAGGGCAAAAAGCTCGGTGTCATCGGACTCGGCGCGATCGGCTGCGAGGTAGCGAATGCGGCTGCAGCTCTCGGAATGGAAGTATACGGATACGACCCGTTCATCTCCGTCAACGCGGCATGGATGCTGTCCCGCTCCGTAAAGCACATCATGGACGTCAACACGATCTACCAGGAGTGCGATTACATCACTGTTCATGTTCCGCTTCTGGATTCCACGAAATATATGATCAACAAGGACGCTTTCGATCAGATGAAGGACGGCGTTGTGATCTTAAACTACGCGAGAGATCTTCTTGTCAATGACGATGACATGGAAGCAGCATTAAAGGCAGGAAAAGTAAAGAAATATATCACAGACTTCCCGAACGCAAAGACATCCGCGATGGAAGGCGTGATCGCAACTCCGCATCTCGGCGCTTCCACAGAGGAATCTGAGGACAACTGTGCGGTGATGGCTGCGGATGAGTTAAAGGATTACCTGGAAAACGGAAATATCAAGAATTCCGTAAACTACCCGGCATGCGACATGGGGGTATGCCAGGTTGCAGGAAGAATCGCCCTGCTCCACGCAAATGTTCCGAACATGATCGGCCAGATCACCTCGATCCTTGCGGCTGAGGGGATCAACATCGCGAACATGACAAACAAGAGCCGCGACAAATACGCCTACACACTTCTGGATCTTGAGGACCCGGCAAAGGCAGAGGCGGTGAGCCATCTGGAGAAGATCAGCGGAATGTATAAAGTCCGCGTGATCAAAGGATGAAAACAGATTTACAGGCCCGATGTGTACGGATAAAAACGGAAAACGGTCTGTGATCTCATAATACTGAAAATGATAGAAAGATCCGGTCATGGTGAGAAAACTCATCGTGACCGGATCTTTACTTGTTACGCGAACAACGAGCCAAAGTCCGTAGAATCCTGCAAAAAGAGCGGTTATGCTTGCAAAAGAGGCGAATCCGCTTTATAATTCTATCATAACGCCTCCGGGTGCCGTGACCACGATCAGATGGATCAGGGCGCTTTGGAATAAAAGAGAAAGATCCAGGCCGCAGGAAGGTCTAAATGACCGGAATGGCTGCCTGCTAACACAGAACAGAAAGGAATATTGTTGTGGGAAAAGTAATTTTAACAGGAGACCGCCCGACCGGACGTCTTCATGTAGGACATTATGTAGGATCTTTGAGAAGAAGAGTGGAGCTTCAGAACTCCGGAGAGTACAGCGATATCTATATCATGATCGCTGATTCCCAGGCACTTACAGACAACGCGGATAACCCGGAGAAGGTCCGCCAGAATATTCTGGAGGTTGCCCTGGATTACCTGTCCGCAGGTCTTGATCCGGAGAAATCCACGATCTTTATCCAGTCCATGGTGCCGGAGCTCTATGAGATGACCGCTTACTATATGGATATCGTTACCGTTTCCAGATTACAGAGAAACCCTACTGTAAAGAGCGAGATCCAGATGAGAAACTTCGAGGCGAGCATCCCGGTCGGTTTCTTCACCTACCCGATCAGCCAGGCTGCCGATATCACCGCATTTAAGGCAAACGTGGTCCCGGCCGGTGAGGACCAGATGCCGATGGTTGAGCAGACAAGAGAGATCGTTCACAAATTCAATACGGTATACAACACAGACGCACTCGTGATGCCGGAGATTCTTCTTCCGAGCAACGACGCATGCCGCCGTCTTCCGGGAATCGATGGAAAGGCGAAGATGAGCAAATCCTTAGGAAACTGCATCTATCTTTCCGATCCGGAGGAGGAAGTAAAGAAGAAAGTCATGTCCATGTACACAGATCCGAATCACTTAAAAGTCAGCGATCCGGGACAGGTGGAAGGAAATACCGTCTTCACATATCTCGATGCATTCTGCAAGGACGAGTACTTTGCAGAGTTCTGGCCGGATTACAAGAATCTCGACGAGGTGAAGGAACACTACTCCCGCGGCGGACTCGGCGATGTAAAGGTGAAAAAGTTCTTAAACCGTGTGCTTGAGGAAGAGCTTCGCCCGATCCGTGAGAGAAGAAAGAAATGGGAGCAGGACATCCCGGCTGTATACGAGATCTTAAAGAGCGGAAGCGAGAAGGCAGAGCGCGTGGCTGCCCAGACCTTAAAAGAGATGCGCGAGGCGATGAAGATCAACTACTTCGATGATGCGGCGCTGATCGCGGAGCAGAGCCAGAAATATAATGGCTGATCGGAGAAAAAGGAAATGAATAATGCAGATCAGCTCCACATATATTGTACCCATGGCAAAGCGGGGGTGCGTGTATGCGGGAGCTGGTACTGGAACTGATGGGGGAATACGGAAATCTTGCCGTATTCCTCCTTATTTTAGTGGAAAATCTGTTTCCTCCGATCCCTTCGGAGGTGATCCTGACATTTGGAGGTGTCATGACGACCTGCACGGACATGACGCCCGGCGGGGTGATCCTCTTCTCAACGGCCGGGTCCATGGCGGGAGCAGTCATTCTTTACGGAGCCGGGAGATTCCTTCCGGATGAGATATTTCGGAAACTGCTCTGTGGAAAGGCCGGACAGCTGCTCCATTTCAGACCGGAGGATGTCGACCTCGCGAAAAACTGGTTCCGGGATCGCGGGAAGTCTGCAGTCTTTTTGTGCAGACTGGTCCCGATCGTCCGGAGCCTGATCTCCATTCCCGCAGGGATCGCCAGGATGCCGGTCGTCCCGTTTCTTGCTTTCACGGCGGCGGGGAGTTTTCTGTGGAATACGGTTCTTGTCTATGCAGGCAGGATCGCCGGAGATTCCTGGGAGAAGGTGTCAGCTGCGTTCGGGGTGTACTCAGATCTCTTTCTGATGGTGGCGGGGATTTCTGTCACATTTGCAGTATTGTTCCGGGGATGCGGGGAGAGAAAAAGAAGGGGATAACCCAGAGGATTTAAGACGAATGCAGATGAACGTTGGTGCATCCTCTTAGTCAGCGCAAGCTGGTAGATGCGGTATTCTTGCAGAGTAAAAATCCGGGGCGGAGAAATCCAGTAATATACAGAGAATACTGACAGATAAAATTATTTGAATAATTATATACAATGCAACAATTAACTAACAATAATAAAATAAATAAAAATATTTCTAAAAACATGTTGACAAAATGGGACTTATCGCATATAATAAAGACATCAAAAAGAAAGAGAGAACAAAGCAAAGAAGACGAAAAGGTTCGTACTTAAAAGATTCTAAGTAAAGGAGGTACAGTCCACCGAACACATAAGTCTCGTTCCATTTTTCAAATCTGAAAAATCCGGAACAAAGGAAACACACAAAACCGGGTAATTGATCGAAAAAAAGATTATTTGAAATCCTTCGAGATATGACGAGAAAGTATCGAAAAGAGAAATACAATGATCGATATGAGAACAAAAAATATAAACTTTCGGAAAAAGCCGGCGGAGTGAACAAGAAAAACTTCATATAGAAACAAAATCTAATGAAAACGAGGTAAGATCCATTGGATAACGCAGAACATTAAGGTGGGTATCGAAACAGAAAAATTGATTCGGTACCCACCTTTTATGATGTTTGTATCCAGGAAGCTGCCGGTGCTGACGCTGTCATCATCAATCCTGTCGGTCTGAACTTCTACCGGCTCTCAGATCCCCTCACAGTCAAACGGCGGCGTATATTCTTCTTTGGCGCTGCTTCTTTCCTGCATGAAGCCCTCGGTGAGACCGAGATCGATGGCGGTATCAACGACCTTGTTATACTCGTATGAGGTGATCCGGCGGTTGATTTCTGGGTAGTCTGCGCTCCTGTAAAACGGCGTGTACTGGCTCATGATACTGATGAGATATTGGTGCTCCGGGAGGTTCTCTTTGATCCAGTGCAGGAGCCGGATCGAATCATCCTTTGCCCCCGGAAGGACCATATGGCGGATGACGACGCCGCGGTCCAGCATGGACGGGCTCTTTTGACTCCAGGTAAGTCCGCCGGTGAGGCGGATCATTTCTTTTATCGCGGCGGAAGCTTTCTCAAAATAGTCCGGAGCGGCAGAGTATTTTTTTGAGAGACCGCTGTCCATGTATTTGAGGTCCGGAAGCCAGATATCGACGTAGTCGGCGAGATCCCGGATCGTCTCGATCTTTTCATATCCCCCGCAGTTGAAAACAACCGGGATCTGAAGCTTTGGCTTTGCGAGATCCAGGGCACGGATGATCGACGGAGCGAACTGCGTCCCGGTCACGAGATTGATGTTTGCGGCGCCTTTTTCCTGAAGCTCCAGGAAGATATCAGAGAGCCGGGAATCGGAGATCGTCTTTCCGTAGTTTTCATGGCTTAACTGGAAATTCTGGCAGAACACACAGCGCAGTGTACAGCCGGAGAAAAAGACGGTCCCGCTTCCGGTCGTACCGCTGATGCATGGTTCTTCCCACATATGTAAGGCGGCTCTGGCGGCGCGCAGTTCATGTCCGGCGCCGCAGAAGCCTGTGGATACTGTCCGGTCAACATGACATTCCCTCGGACAGAGGGTGCATGACCGGTAGATGGATTCATTTAACATAATCGTTGTACTTCTTTCTTTATTTGATCATATTTGGCTTGCAAGTTTCCGGTGCATCGAGAGAAGTTTCCGGATGCACGGATGAGTAGAAAAAATGGTTCCTGCACCACAGAGCGAAAATATCTAAACGAAAAATCCCGTATTATGCAGTTGTGAATGCATATTTTGCAGATATGGTCCGTGAAAGTCGGACTCATTTTTTTTCGTCAGGTAGATAATGGTAGAGATCCTGATAATGCTCAAGCTCTGCGTCACTTTCCGGGAGCGCCGGGATCAGACCGGTACAGTCGGTGGCGGAGCAGGACTGGATGTCGATCTCCCAGTCGGTATCAGCTGACTTATTTTTTGATGGTTCTTTCATACGATCACCTCCTGGCTGATAGTTTTCGATGGTGAGAGGGAAAACATGCAGGAAAGTAATTCATAAAAAATTTTATCATGAAAAATGCCGGCAGAACAGACGATGCTGGAGCAAATGAGTGCAGGAACCTTCTGTTACAGTGCGCGGGCATGGCGCGTGTCCTGTAAACATTCATACCGGGGCAGCGTGCATTATCTGATATACGGAAGGATCACATTCCATGCACCCTTTAATTTTTCGAGCGACCACGCCGCATTCGCCGGACTCGTGGACGGCAGGGAGACGGCGGGGATCCCGGTCACGGCTTCCTGATATTTCCTGTAATAATTCCAGGAAGTCTTTCCGTTGCAGAAGATCGCCCGGATATCGGCGGTGGACAGGATCACGGAGAGGTCGTTCGGCACGACATCGCGGATCGAACTGTCGCTGGAACCTTCGATCGAGCAGGAGGCAATCACATCCCAGAGCGCGATGCGGTGGGAGAGGAGAAAAGTCTTTTTCTCATCGATCGTGTCCGGAACCGGAACGTCCAGGACTCCGGCCAGGGTTTTCCAGAAGCGGTTCTGCGGATGATGGTAGAAAAAATGTCCTTCCCTGGATTTGACGGACGGGAAAGATCCGAGGATCAGGATCTTTGAATTCCGGTCAAATACGGGCGGGATCGGATGAATCACAGTGTTCATGATCATTTGCCTTTCAGATATGATAAAACTTTCGGACGGAACGTACATCTTGTATTGTAGCCTTTCTGAAAATTCTTGTAAACACGTAAATTTCATACTTTTTTTATTGCCTTATGGGGAAACTCAAATTATAATGATTAGGTATAACTATTTGAACAGTTACAATAGTTATAATTTTATATCACAGAATGCGGGCAATGTCCCCAAAAGGTGATATATGCGCTAAAGAAGTGGAGAAGATAAATGGACAACAACAATCAGAACAGAAAGCGGCCCAGCGGACAGAATATCGGGGTTCTCGCCCTGATCCTCGTGATCACGCTGATCGCTGTGACCGTCATGAACAACATGGTCCGCAAAAACCAGACCCAGGAACTCGGGTATGAGGAGTTTGTGGAATACTTGAAAGAGGGAGAGATCGATACGGCGAAGATCTCCGGCAACAGGATCTATTTAACGCCAAAGACTTCTTCCACAAAGCTTTCACGTTTTATCCAGTATTATACAGTGAGAATTCCGGACTCTGAACTTGCGGAGCGTCTTTTAGACTCCAACGGAGTCCATGTGGTGGCAGAAGATACGAGTACGAGTGCCAGCATCCTGAATTTCCTGATGGGATGGGTACTTCCGTCGGCACTGATGATCGGACTTCTCTATATGATGTACAGCCGGATGGGCGGCGGAGGAATGATGGGCGTCGGAAAGAGCAACGCCAAGGTCTACGTCCAGAAGGAGACCGGAGTCACGTTCGCGGATGTTGCAGGTGAGGATGAGGCGAAGGAATCCCTTGTGGAGATCGTCGATTTCCTGCACAACCCGCAGAAATATACAAAGATCGGTGCAAAACTGCCGAAGGGAGCGCTCCTCGTGGGTCCTCCTGGAACCGGTAAAACACTGCTCGCAAAGGCGGTAGCCGGTGAGGCGCACGTTCCGTTCTACTCCCTCTCCGGTTCCGATTTCGTTGAAATGTTCGTCGGCGTGGGTGCGTCCCGTGTCCGCGACCTCTTCAAACAGGCACAGCAGTCCGCCCCGTGTATCATCTTTATCGATGAGATCGATGCGATCGGACGCAGCCGTGACAGCCGTTTCGGCGGAAATGATGAGAGAGAACAGACCTTAAACCAGCTCCTCTCCGAGATGGATGGATTTGATTCCTCCAAGGGACTTCTCGTCCTCGGAGCGACAAACCGTCCGGAGATCCTGGATCCGGCGCTTTTAAGACCGGGTCGTTTTGACCGGCGTGTCATCGTCGATAAGCCGGACCTGAAAGGTCGTGTGAGCATCCTGAAAGTACATTCGAAGGATGTGCGTCTGGATGAGACGGTAGACTTCGAGGAGATCGCCCTTGCGACTTCCGGCGCCGTCGGTGCGGACCTTGCGAATATGATGAACGAGGCAGCGATCAATGCGGTCAAGAACGGTCGTCAGGCTGTCTCCCAGAAAGATCTCTTCGAGGCAGTGGAACTTGTCCTTGTCGGTAAAGAGAAGAAAGACCGGATCCTGAGCAAAGAGGAGCGCCGGATCGTCTCCTACCATGAGGTCGGACACGCGCTTGTAACCGCTCTCCAGAAGGATGCAGAGCCGGTCCAGAAGATCACGATCGTTCCGCGAACAATGGGCGCGCTGGGATATGTGATGCAGGTTCCGGAAGAAGAGAAATTCTTAAATACGAAGAAAGAGCTCAAGGCAATGCTCGTTGTCTCTCTTGCCGGACGTGCGGCGGAGGAGATCGTCTTTGATACCGTGACGACCGGAGCGGCAAATGATATTGAACAGGCGACAAGAGTCGCAAGAGCGATGGTTACCCAGTACGGAATGTCGGATAAATTCGGTCTGATGGGTCTTGAGACGCAGGAAAACCAGTATCTGACCGGACGCACCGTGATGAACTGCGGTGATGCGACAGCTGCCGAGATCGATACGGAAGTCATGAAGATGTTAAAAGAGGCCTATGCGGAGGCGAAACGTCTTCTCTCTGAAAACAGGGATGTGATGGATAAGATCGCAGCATTCCTGATCGAGAAAGAGACGATCACCGGCAAGGAATTCATGAAGATCTTCCGTGAGGTCAAGGGAATCCCGGAGCCGGAGGAAGACCAGAAGGACGATCACAGCCGGATGGGCGGCGAGAGCGCTGAGACTGTTGAGTCTGCAGAGAACGGGAACAGGCAGCCGGAGATGGCAGCGGGATCTGAACAGCCGGCAGCTGAGCAGGTTCAGAATCCGGTGCAGGATGGAAACAGCGTGATGCCGCAGGATCCGGAGCAGAAGACAGCAGAAACTCAGAACGGTCAGCAGGGATCGGACAATGGTCAGGGACCGGCGGAGCTGTAACAGCCTGATCCGGATCGACAGGATTCTGCGAAATTGCAGTCGGTGGATCGAGACAACCGGAAAATGAAATACAGAGGTAGAATGATATCGGAAGATGTTGTTCTGCCTTTTCTTTTTAGACCGTATTTGGCGCTGCATTTACCTAAAAACAAAAAAGTTCATAGAAAATACAAGAATATCTGGTAGAATAAACATTGGTTTGAGTATGATAACGTTGTGACCGCGGATGTTGCTGAGCCGGAATGGGAAGCGAAGCAACGGCAAGATCCTGTTACAGTGTGCGGGCATGGAGTGTCTGTGTACTGTGACCAGAAAAGAGAGTGGATATGCAGCAGAAATATTTGAAAAAGAAAAGAGAAATTTCTAAAATCGCGGCGGGAATCCTGGCGACAGCCCTGCTCGCCTCATCGGGGCAGCCGCTTATGGCTTTCGCCTCGGAAAAGATTCAGACGAATGACCCGTCCGCCTTGGAACAGTGGGCTTTTTTCAATGACGGTTCCTTTGCAGCGGAGGAGATGAGGAAGTATCCGGTGTATTCGGATCCGTTCGGACAGCCGACGGAGAATGCGGAGCTTCTGGGAACTCTTGTGGAGGTGAAAAAGCGCCAGGCGGTATCCGGCGTGGATATCAACCTGGAGCAGGCATGGAAGACGTACGGAAACGGAAATCATGATACGATCGTCGCGATGATCGATACGGGCATCGACTACACGCATGAAGATCTGAAGGATACCCTGTGGGTGAACACGGATGAGATCCCGGGAAATGGGATCGATGACGATGGGAACGGATATGTGGACGATGTCTACGGATGGAATTTTTATAATAACAACAACCAGATCTTCACCGGGGAAGAGGACAGCCACGGGACCCACGGAGCCGGGACGATCAGTGCCGGGACGGGAAACGGGATCGGAATTGCCGGGATCGTTCCCGGAAACCGGGTGCGCGTGATGGCGCTGAAGGCATTAGGAGGCACGGACGGCGGAGGGAGCACGGCAGCAGTCATCAAGGCGATCAGGTATGCGGAGGACAATGGAGCCGTGATCTGCAACCTGAGCCTGACATCGACGGTGGATGACAAGGCGCTGTATGAGGCGATGAAGAATTCCAGTATGCTCTTTGTTGTGGCGACAGGAAACGGAAATCCGAAGACCGGAAAGGGAGTTGACACGGATGCGATCCCGTTTTATCCGGCGGCTTATGATCTCGACAATATCATTTCTGTCGCGAATCTAAGTATCGACGGAATGCTCTCCGCAAGTTCGAACTATGGAAAGAAAACGGTGGATCTCGCGGCTCCGGGAAGCTATATCCTGAGCACAACGCCGGGAAATACATATGGTTACATGAGCGGTACTTCCATGGCGGCGCCGATGGTATCCGGTGCAGCGGCGATGGTCTATTCCCATTTTGACGGGATCGGAGTCGCAGACGTGAAGGAGATCCTGATGTCCACGGTGACGCCGATGGAGAGCCTGAAAGACGTGACGGTTTCCGGCGGAATGCTGAATGTCGGAGCGGCATTATCCTACGATATCAGCACGCTCTCAAGAAAGGGATTCCAGAACGGCGGAACGAGACCGGAAAATGGGACGGCACCTCATATCGAGATGCAGACCTCGAGCAGGAATGGAGGAAATTATCTGACCGTGCGCGTTATCGACATCGATGGGGATCTCGACAAACTTCTCTATGCAAAGGGAGAGCACACGGCGGAGGAATTTGCGAACGGGACGGTGGAAGGAACGCCGTTTACGGTGAATGACAAAGATACCGCGGCATTTCAGATCACGGAAAAAGGAACCTATACCTTTTATGCGGTTGACAAAAAAGGAAACGGAGCCGTAAAACTCGCCAGATTCGTGTCGGAGAGCGATGGGCCGGGGGCGTTTCAATAAAACTCGCCATACAAGGATGCAGGTAAGATCCTGTGGGGGAATATCTGCAAATCCCACTGCGTTATTGCAGGAAATTTTGCCGGACAGGAATGTGAAAACGAAGGAAATGAGTCAGAAAAAAATTATGGGATATGAAAAAGGAGAGAGACAGATGAGAACAAGGAGATTGGGGAAAACAGGTCTGATGGTGAGCGAGATCGGCTTTGGCGGCGAGTGGCTTGAGCGCCATCCGGAGGAAGAGAGCATCGAGCTGATCAAATATGCATCGAAAAAGGGGATTAACATCCTGGACTGCTGGATGGCGGACCCGAAATCAAGAAATATCATCGGTGAAGGGATTAAAGAGAACCGCAGCCAGTGGTTCATTCAGGGACATATCGGATCAACCTGGAAGGACAACCAGTATTTCCGCACGAGAGACATGAAATACGTTCGCCCGGCTTTTGAGGACCTTTTAAAGAGACTGCAGACCGATTACATCGATCTCGGCATGATCCATTACGTGGATTCTGAGGAAGAATGGGAGAAGATCCAGCATTCTGACTACCTGGACTATGTGATGGAATTAAAGGAAAAAGGCATCATCCGCCATATCGGAATGAGCTCCCACAACCCGAGGGTTGCGATGAAAGCGGCGGAATCCGGCTATGTGGAGATGATCCTCTTCAGCATCAATCCGGCGTTTGACATGCTGCCGGCGAGTGAAAATATCGACACAATGTTCGCGGATGAGTTTGATGCAGGGCTGAAAGGGACAGATCCGGACCGTGCAAAACTCTACAAGACATGTGAGGAGCACGATGTAGGGATCACGGTCATGAAAGGATTTGCGGGCGGAAGACTCTTCGATGCGAAACGTTCCCCGTTCGGCGTCTGTCTGACTCCGGTGCAGTGTATTCACTATGCGCTCACAAGACCGGGTGTCTGTTCCATCATGTGCGGGTATGACACGAAGGAACAGGTGGATGCGGCAGCAGGATACGAGACGGCTTCTGAGGAAGAGAAAGACTATGTGTCCGTGCTTGCGAACGCGCCGTTTCACTCCTACCGCGGGGAGTGCACCTACTGCGGACACTGCAAGCCGTGTGTCGCAAATCTGGACATTGCCATGATCAACAAATTTTATGATCTGGCGACCATGCAGCCGGAGGTCCCGGCGACGATCCAGTCCCACTATGAACTCCTGGACCATAAGGCATCTGAGTGCATCGGCTGTCATGCCTGCGAATCCCGCTGTCCGTTCGGAGTTCCGATCGCGGAGCGGATGGAGAAGACTGCGAAGTTATTTGGGTGTTAAGTGTTGACAAAACCTTTCAGGTAATTCCCTTGCGCGAACCGGGAATCGGATATATAATAAGCAGGTCCATTTCGGGCAAATACGAAAAGAGGGAAGAAAAAGCATATGTGGTTTTGGCTTGCACTGACAGCACTGTTGTGCTGGAGTGGCTCGGATCTGTTTTCAAAGATCGGTTGCCGCGGAAATGATAAGTACGCCCACTTAAAGATGGTTATTGCCGTCGGAATTGTGATGGGAGTACATGCACTTTATACGATCTTTGTAGGAGGTACGGTGGTAACATGGCATATCGCCATGGTGTATCTGCCGGTATCCCTGCTCTATATCTCGTCTATGACGCTTGGTTACATCGGTCTGAGGTACATTGAGCTTTCGATCTCCTCACCGATCTGCAACTCCTCAGGCGCTCTCGTTGCGGTGCTCTGCTTCTTAACGGGTGCCCTGGACGATGCGATCGAGGGGAACATGCGTCTTGCGGTGATCGGAGCGGTGGCTCTCGTGTGCATCGGCGTGATCGGGCTTGGTATTGTTGAGTCGAGGGAAGATGATGAACTGCGCCGGGAGCGCCAGGCTGCGTCCAATTATAAGTATGCGAAGTCCTGGCTGGCGCTGTTTCTGCCGGTGGCGTACTGTCTGCTCGATGCGGCCGGTACCTTCGCGGACACCATGGTGCTCGACAAGCTCGCAGGAGAGGCGGAGGCGGCCGGAATGTTCGCAACGGCAGAGGAATGCTCTTCCTACGCTGCGTCTGCGGCAAACAGCGCCTACGAGCTGACATTCCTGTTTGCGGCTTTCTGCTGCATCATCTACGTCGGTTTCATTAAGAAACAGAAGTTCACAGCTGCCCAGGAAGGTCCGAAATATCTCGGAGCTCTCTGCGAGACAGCCGGTCAGTTCGCGTATATCTTCGCACTCTCCGACACGGTCCACGCAGCGATCTCCGCGCCGATCATCTCCGCATACTGCGTCGCGTCAGTCGTATGGAGCCGGATCTTCCTGAAAGAGAAGCTTTCCTGGAAACACTATGCGATGATTGCACTGGTTGTGGTCGGGATCGTGATGCTCGGGGTGTTTGATATCTGATCGATGTGTATGTAAGAAAGACTGCTGTTGGTGACAGATCATATGCTGCCATCGACGGCAGTTTTTTTCACCATTTTCGGTGAAACGTGATAGAATAGGGACAGCTTGCAAAGGAGGAAACACATCATGTCATTAGAAAAAGCAAAAGCAGATCTTGATAAAAAAGGTTTTCTGGATCATGTGATCGAACTTGCAGATTCGACAGCAACGGTCGCAGAGGCGGCGGAGGCGCTTGGCGTAGAACCGGGAATGATCGCGAAGACGATGTCATTTTTACAGGGAGACGCGCCGGTCCTGATCCTGACGGAAGGAACCGCAAAGATTGATAACCATAAATACAAAGAAACCTTTCATGTGAAGGCGAAGATGATCCCGTTTGATGAAGTGGAAGAAAAGATCGGCCATGCGCCGGGCGGCGTGTGCCCGTTCGGGATCAATGACGGGATCGCGGTATATCTGGACGAGAGCTTAAAGCAGTTTACGACCGTTTACCCGGCAGCCGGAAACGACCACAGCGCGGTAAAACTCACGATCCCGGAGCTGGAGAAAGTCGCCGGTGCGAAAGGCTGGGTGGATGTATGTAAGGAGCCGGAAGAGTAGGGAAAACGGATAGTCCGGAAATCTGTACATCATGTTCAGGAAATTCATTGGAAGGCGATGAAATGCAGTTTCGCAAAAAATTCACGAAAAAAGAATTTCGCGGAATGTCAGAAAAATATAGAAAAAGAAAGAGTCATGTCATCCGACGAGAATGGCACGGCTCTTTCTTTTTACGGTTACATCGAGATCCACCCAAACGCATTCGCCACGGAGCTCACAAGAATGATCGCGGCAAAGATCGGGCAGAGGTATTTGATCATGAACTGGAAGATGGCTTTCCGCTTGAACGGGTGGCCGCCCTCGGTAACTTCGTTCTCGATCTTTTCCACACCGATGACTCTCGATACGAGCAGGCAGGTCGCGATCGCCGCGATCGGCATCATGACGGAGTTGGTCAGAAAATCGAAGAAATCAAGGAACTGCATTCCGATCACGGTAATGTCCGCCAGCGGACCATATCCGAGGCAGGAGAGTGTTCCGAGAAAGATCATGACAACGGTCATAAAGACGGTCGCTTTTTTCCGGCTCCAGTGCAGCTCATCCTCGAAGGTGGATACGGCGCTCTCGGTCAGGGCGATGGAGCTTGTGACCGCCGCAAACAGGACGAGGAGAAAGAACAGGATCCCTGTGCCTGTTCCGAATCCCATGCCCGCAAATACCTTCGGAAGTGTGATGAACATGAGGGAAGGTCCAGCCTGGAGAGTATCCGGGTCGCCGCCGGAGAAGGCAAAGACGGCCGGAATGATCATGAGTCCGGCCATGATCGCGATCGCAGTGTCAAAGATCTCAACATTTTTCGTCGAATCCTCGATCGAGGTGTCCTTTTTCATATAGGAGCCGAACGTGACGAGGATTCCCATCGCGATCGACAGGGAGTAGAACATCTGCCCCATCGCGGAGACGACGGTCATCCAGGAGAAGTTTTCGAGGTTTGGAACCAGGAAATATTTCACGCCTGCCATCGCGCCCGGTCTTGTCACGGAGTAGACCGCGATGATCACGGAGAGGATCACGAGGATCGGCATCATAAATTTTGAGACTCGCTCGATCCCGTTCCGGACACCCATGTAGATGATCACAACTGTGAACATGGTGAAGATCAGGAAGCAGATCTCCGCGGAAAATCCGTTGGAGATAAAGCCGGAGAAATAGTCGTCAGCCGCGAGTGCCTGTCCGTGTCCCAGAAGATACTCAAACAGGTATTTGATGACCCAGCCGCCGATCACGGAATAGTACGGCACGATCAGGATCGGGATCACGGCGTTGATCCAGCCGCCGGCGGACAGGAGTTTTGACTTTCCAAAGGATTCGTAGGCTCCGACCGGGCTTTTTTTCGTCATGCGCCCTAAGGAGGTCTCCGCCATGATCATCGTGTAGCCGAAGGTCAGCGCCAGGATGATATAGATCAGTAAGAAGATCCCGCCTCCGTATTTCGCGGCGAGATACGGGAAACGCCAGATGTTTCCCAGTCCCACGGATGCGCCCGCCGCCGATAAGACGAAACCGAGTTTTCCGGAGAACGAACTGCGTTTATGATTCATAATATAGTCTCCTCGTGTTTTTTTCACAAATACATTTGTGCGTGTAAGAGACAGTCTATCATAGAACATGCGAAAAAGCAATTTGATCTGCGGGAGACGGTGAAAATGGAATAGAGAGGCCGCCTGTCATAGTTTCAGCACATGGAATGACAGCGGATGTGGCAAACATCAGAGGAAGGTCGGGATAACAAATTTTGGAATCTGGAATGAAAAAATTCCGTGAAACAGAACATGTATAAAAAGAGGAACATCCGGAGAATCCTATAATTTGATGGCGAAATTGATAATTTTGCGCTATAATACACTCATACCTACCGGAAAATAGGATTTAACAAAACTCAGCGGTATTCGTGACTGGAGAAAAATGAGAGATTGTCAGAGTACGGGGGCATAGATACAGAGAGGTGAAATTGTGTTAAAAGCAGAAAATTTAGTCCTCCATGTGGAGGATAACGGGACGAAAAAATGTCTCCTGGATCATATTTCTTTCCAGGTGGACGATGGAGAAATGCTGGTGATCACGGGACCGAACGGCGGCGGTAAGTCTACGCTGGCGAAGGTCCTGATCGGGATCGAGAAGGCGGAGAGCGGAAAGATCTTTTTAAACGGGGAGGATATCACGGATTACGATATCAACCACCGTGCGAATGCCGGGATCGGCTACGCGTTCCAGCAGCCGCCGAGATTTAAGGGAATGACGGTGCAGAGACTTCTCGCACTGGCAGCAGGAAGAGAAATGTCAGACGTCGAGTGCTGTAAGTTATTATCGGATGTCGGACTCTGCGCGGAGGAATATTTAAACCGCCAGATCGATGGAACGCTCTCCGGCGGCGAGATGAAACGGATCGAGATCGCGACAGTTCTTGCGAAGGAACATACCTTATGTATTTTTGATGAGCCGGAAGCCGGGATCGACCTCTGGAGCTTTTCCATGCTGATCCATAAATTCGAGGAGATCCACAAAGAGAAAAAACAGAGTCTGATCGTGATCTCCCACCAGGAGAAGATCATCAGCATGGCGGACCGGATCATGGTGATCGATGATGGAAAGATCAAGGCGGAAGGTCTCAGAGAAGATGTCCTTCCGTGCCTGAACGGTCTCGATAAATGTCATACATGTGCAGGAAAAGCGGGGGTGAGAGCGTAATGGTAGAGCTGGATCATGTAGTAGAAGAAGTATTGAAAGTCATCAATGACAATGGATTTTCCCAGAAAGGCGCTTTCAACCTGCGTCAGAACGGAACTTCCATCTGCCACGGGGACAGTGAGCACATCAAGATCAAAAAGAAGACGGACAAGCCGGGGATCGATATCTATATCGACGGCGAGACAAAGGGCGAGAAGGTCTATATTCCGGTCGTTGTCAGCGTTTCCGGCATGACGGATCTTGTATATAATGATTTTTACATCGCAGATGGCGCGGACGTGACGATCGTTGCGGGATGCGGGATCCACAACAGCGGCTGCAATGAGAGCCGTCATGACGGGATCCATACCTTCCATGTCGGAAAGAACGCGAATGTCTGTTATCAGGAAAAGCATTACGGAGAGGGAAACGGGACCGGCGGTCGTGTGCTGAATCCGGTGACGAATATCTATGTGGGAGAAAACTCCGTATTTACGCTGGATACGGCGCAGATCAAGGGCGTTGACTCTACGGTCCGCGAGACGCTTGTCGAGATGGAGAAAAACTCCAGACTGTATGTGACTGAACGCCTGATGACCGAGGGAGAGCAGACGGCGGAGTCCAACATCGAGGTCCGCTTAAACGGGGAGGAGAGCTCCGCACAGATCATCTCCAGATCCGTCGGAAAGGGAAATTCCGTCCAGACGTTCCACCCGAAGGCGGTCGGCAACAACAAGTGCCAGGCGCATATCCAGTGTGACTCGATCATCATGGACCATGCGGAGATCGGCTCGATCCCGGAGATCCGCGCGCGTGATCTCAACGCGGCAATCATCCATGAGGCGGCGATCGGAAGGATCAACGATGAGCAGTTATTAAAGCTCCGGACTCTGGGACTTACCGAGGAAGAAGCGGAGAACGTGATCATCGAGAATTTCCTGAATTAAACGGGAAGCTGAAGACGGGAATTTTATATAGAAAGATTTCGTACAAATCCAGATTGATAAAAAACAGGTCCGCAGGTGAAGATCACCGGTGCGGACCTGTTTGATTTACGCGAACAACGAGCCAAAGTCTGCGCTTGCGCGAGAACTTGGCGACTGTCGCGATAATAAGGGAAATATTGTTTTTTTTAGAAGTACGTCCGTCTCTTCGGTGTATTCCAGCTTCCGACAACGCGCTTTACGTTGGAGATCGTGACAAACGCGTTAGGATCTTTTGACTGGACATAGTCCATAAACTGACCATATTCCTTCTTTGTGAGGATCGCCAGGATCTCGCTCTTCTGGGCATCGCTGTAGCCGCCGGTGGCCGTGTAGACAGTGATGCCGCGCTGGAGATTCTCGATCACATAGCGGCGGAATTCATCGTTGTGCTCGGAGATTACGCACACCCGGATCTTTCCGGTGAACTCATCGATAAAGTAGTCCAGAACGAGACCGCTGAGGTAAGTGGACAGGGCGCCGACGATCACGGTCTGGAGATCGTAGGCAAAGTAGGAGCTTGCGACGGTCACAAGACCAGCGATGATGATGGATTTTCCGAGATCCATATGGAGATATTTGTTCATGATTTTCGCGATAATGTCGAGACCGCCGGACGCGGCGTTTGCGTTAAAGAGGACGGCCTGTCCGTAGCAGATCACAACGATCATGCCGACTACGTCCAGGGCGATGTTCCCCGTCGGAGATCCCGGATCCGGGAAGGCGGTTTCAAATACGAAGAGAAGTACCGGGAGCAGGATGGAGATGAAGATGATCTTTGTCCCGAAGGTCTTATCGATAAAGAGAAACGCCAGGATGATGCAGATGATGTTTAAGATCAGCGTCATGACGGAGAGCGACAGCGGAATGAAATTTACGAGGACCACCGCGAGTCCGGTGATGCTTCCGCTGACAATGTGGTTCGGATTCATGAAAAAATAGACTCCCACGGCGATGATGAAAGTACCGAAGAAGATCGTGGAGAAATATTTTAGTTTTTCGAACATACTGTACGTCCTTTTTCTGTCAGATTTTTGCAGAGTTTCCAAAAACAGGAGACACTGTCTGCGTGTAAATCATAGAGAAAAAAGAGCGGATTGTCAAACAGGCGCTTTGCAGTGTGAGCGCTTGTATGCGGCAAAGTGCGGGATCATCCTATTTCAGTTTCCCGTACTCCTCATCAGAAACGGTCTCACACCATTCGTTGGAGTTCTCTTCGCCCGGAACTTCGATGGCGAGATGGGAGAACCAGGAATCCGGAGCGGCACCGTGCCAGTGTTTGACTTCCGCCGGAATATTGATGCAGTCGCCCGGCTTCATCTCGATGGCTTCTTTGCCTTCCTCCTGATAGTAGCCGCGTCCGGCCACGCATACAAGGATCTGTCCGCCGCCGCTCTTTGCGTGGTGGATATGCCAGTTGTTGCGGCAGCCGGGTTCGAAGGTCACATTGAACACACCGACCTGCTTGGTGGATACCGGTGCGAGATAGCTCTGACCGACGAAGTATTTTGCGAAGGCGTCATTCGGGGCGCCGATCGGGAAGATCATGGACTTTGCATGGGCTCTCATGGCCTCGTCCTTGTAAGGAAGATCGCCTTCATTCATCTGCCATACTTCTTTTGCAAGGTTGAAGACGGCCCAGCCCTTCGGCCAGCCGACGTAGAATGCCACATGGGTGATGATCGCAGCGATCTCTTTCTGGGTGACGCCGTGTGCTTTTGCATTCTTTAAGTGGAACACGAGGGAAGAATCCGTGATCCCGGAGGACATGAGTGCCACAACGGTGATGATACTTCTAGTTTTTACATCGATGTCCTGGTTGTTCCAGTTTTCTCCGAAGAGGACATCGTCATTAAAATGCGCGAACTGGGGAGCAAATTCGCCCAGCGCGTTTCTTCCTGCTGTCTGTACAATTTTTGCCATGTTTTTTCTCCATTTCCGGATCGACTGCAGGCTGCATGATCCTGGATCATGTCAGTCTGCAGCCGGTTTCTGCTTTATTATAAGGATTTTACCCAATCAGCGATCTCCTGTCTGGAAGATCTGTTTAAAAGCTTTCCTTCCACGATCTCTGCACCAGGTGCGGACGGTTTTAATTCTTTTACTGTGTTGCCGAATCCGCTGCCGCCGGATGTCGCGAAGAGGACGATCTTCTTGCCTGTAAAGTCGTAGGACTCAAGGAAGGTGTTCACGATTGTCGGAGCGACATACCACCAGATCGGGAAGCCGAGGATCACGGTATCATAAGCGCTCATATCGATATCCGCCTTTACGATCTCCGGTCTGAATTTCTTGTCATTCATCTCCACGCTGCTTCTGGATTTTTTGTCCATCCAGTTTAAATCTGCTGTTGTATATGCCACCTTCGGTGTGATCTCGCAGAGATCAGCGTTTCCTGCTTCTGCGATCTGCTCTGCAATTTTCTTTGTTGTTCCGCCTGCACTGAAATATGCGACTAATTTTTTTGCCATTTGAATTACCTCCTGTGAAAACAAGTTCGCGTAAATAAAAAGGATGCAGAAAGAAGATATGGATCTTCTTATGCATCCATTGTAGTTCTAAGATTTTTGAATGTCCAATACCTATATCAAATCATGATTTATGCCTTGCAGGCATTTAACGAAATCAGAGAAGTTCCTGCATCATGAGTGGCCACGGAACTGATGATCTCGATAAATTTGTTGACCGCATGGGAGTTCGGCAGATTTCTCTGCCATGCGATCACGGTACTAGAGGTGATCTCTGGGAAGAGTTTCCGCTGAACGAGCAGGTCAGGCCGCCAGTATCTTGCCGCACCGGCGACAGATACCGGGTATCCCAGCCCGTAAAAGGCCATGACTCCGGCATTTGTTCCGAGATTGCTGGTGAATGCGATCTGGAGCTTATCGAAGTCTTTTCCGAACCAGTTTGCGATCTCACTCTGGACTCCGGTGCGCTCCGGGAGGATCAGCGGTTTCCCGAGGAGATCCTGCTTTGTGATGAATTCTTTCCCGGCGAGCGGATCGTCCGGGCGCATCCCGACGACCCAGTGGTCACTTTCCGGGATCCGGATGTAGTCGAGACCTTCTGTATCCACAGGTTCCAGGAACATCCCGATGTCCACGAGACCTTTTTTCATCATCTCGTAGACCGTATCCGCCGTGGCGGTGTGGATCGCGATCTGTACGAGCGGATATTTTTCACGGCAGACTTTGCAGATTTCTGCCAGGATCTCGACGGCTGCGAATTCCCCGCAGCCGATCGTGACGCTGCCGTCGATGACTTCCTCGGTCCCTTTCAACTCCTCCAGAGTCCGCTTTTCGAGATCCAGCATTTCGAGAGCGCGGCGCTTTAGGAGAATCCCCTCGTCGGTCAGGGTGATCGTCCGCCCGTTCCGGTTAAAGAGAGAAATGCCGAGCTCTTCCTCGAACGCGGCTAACTGCCTGGAGAGAGTCGGCTGGGTGATATGAAGCTGTTCGGCGGCTTTTGTGAAGCTTTGTTCTTTGGCTACTGTGAGAAAGTAGCGGAGTATTCTGAGATCCATATAGAAATTCCTTTTTTGAGTCGGATGATTTTCAGTAATCGTGAAGAGGCGGAACAATTTCGATTTTTAGAGGGCCGTAACTGGGAGAGTAGGGAGTAGTTCCGATAATTCTATATTAACTGGAATTTCAGAATTTGTCATCCGGGTTTTTTGATAATTGTTGTCAGGGCGGTAATGTGGTAAAATGAGGAAAATATGTTTTATGGAAACAATCATGACTTTTTGCAGATATGTACAGGAAAGTCTGATGAGACTGAAAATGGAAAAAAGAGATTATTCGGGAGATGGAGGAGAGAGATGTTCAGGGAAATTCGGAAAAAGAAAAATGCAATTACGGCTGATGCGGCAGAATCACTTCTGGAAAAGAGCAGACGCGGTGTTCTCGCGGTAAACGGGGATGACGGTTATCCGTATGCGATCCCGGTCAACTATTTTTACGACAGAAACGAGCAGAAGATCTATTTCCATGGCGCGCGCGCAGGACACAAGGTCGATGCGCTGCGGGCTTCGGATAAGGTGTGCTTTACGGTTTACGGAAATGAAACGATCCGGGAGGAAGCATGGGCGCCGTATATGCAGAGCACGGTCGTCTTCGGCAGATGCCGCCTGCTTGAGACGGGGGAGGAGACGCTTGCCCTGTTGAAACGGTTTGCAATGAAATATTACCCGGATGAGAAACTGGCGGATGAGGAAATCGCGCAGGCGGGAAGAGCGGCACAGGTCTTTGAGATCGAGATCGAACATCTCAGCGGGAAAGAAGTTCAGGAACGATAAAACTTACGGAGGCAGAGTTTGAAAGTAGAACAGGATGTGATGGCTTACGGAGTGGAGAAGGACAATGCGGGCTGCTATTTTATTGAAGATGAAATCATCCTGAGAAAGCCTGAAAAGATCGAAAACAACAAAGAATTCTGCGACTGCAGCTTCCGTTGGAAGTTTACGGAGAACGATGCGCACGGCGTCAGCATCGGAAAGACACTCCCTGCCTATCCGACAGATGTAAAAAACGTGTATCCGAAGGAAGCGTTTACCGCAGAAAATGCGGCAAAGATCCCGTGTGAGCAGGTGCTGGGGACGTATTGGGTTGTGTTTGAGAGATAGAAAAGTATTATAAAGAACCGGGAGAGGAAGATTAACATGGCATATACGGTAGGAGAAACGGCGAGGATGCTTCATGTTCCGGCATCCACGCTCCGATATTATGATAAAGAGGGACTTCTTCCATCTGTAGAGCGGACGTCCGGTGGAATCCGGATGTTCAAGGATGATGATATTGAGTGGCTCAGGATCATCGACTGTCTGAAAAAGTCCGGGATGTCGATCCGGGATATCCGCGAGTACATTGCGCTCGTAGCGCAGGGAGATTCGACGATCAATGAGAGACTGCAGCTTTTTTACCGTCAGCGCGAGATCTTAAAGGCGCAGATGCGGGAACTGCAGAAAACGCTGGACACACTCGACTATAAATGCTGGTTTTATGAGACCGCAAAAGAGGCAGGAACCGTTGAAGTCCCGCAGCAGATGGCGGCAGAGGAATTGCCGGAAAGGTTCCGGAGTGTGCGTGCACAGCTGCAGGAACTTTAAGGGAGAAAGAACATGAATAATACAGGAACAATGTGATATATATATATGACATAATTCCGAAACAAAATTGACAAAGTTCTTTTTGCAAGGTATGCTGTAGCTATAAAAGATGTCAGGAGGTGTTGCGAAGTGACGGAAATGATCCCGGTCAGAGAAGCGGCAAAACGCTGGAATATAACAGAACGAAGAGTTTCAACTCTGTGCAAAAACGGAAAAATTGATGGAGCAGAAAAGCAGGGAAAACGCTGGATGATCCCGAAAGACGCGCAGAAACCGGCAGATCAGCGGATAAGGACGGGCGTTTACCGGAAAGCGGAACGGCCAGCAAAGCTGCCTCTGCCGATCGGAGTTTCCGATTATTGTCTTGCATCATCGGAATACTACTACATCGACAAGACGATGATGATCAAAGATTTTATCGATGAGCGTCCAATGGTAACCTTGTTTACCCGTCCTCGCCGCTTTGGCAAGACTCTCAATATGGATATGCTGCGCACCTATTTTGAAAAGAGCGACAGGGATACATCCATCTACTTCAACAACAAAAAAATATGGACCTGCGGACAGAAATATAGAGATTATCAAGGAAAATACCCGGTGATCTTTCTCACGTTTAAGGATGTAAAATTCAATACCTGGGAAGAAACATTTGCGGCTATCCGCGATATTTTTGCTAAAGAAACCAGACGCCATAAAGAACTGCAGACCAGTGAAAAATGCGATGAATATAGCAGACAGATCTATGCGAACTTAGCGGCCGGAAAGACGGGGGAGGTGGAACTGGCTTCTGCACTTCTGGATCTGTCAGCAATGCTTCACAGCCATTACGGCATAGCCCCCATTATCATTATCGATGAATATGATACTCCGATCCAGCAGGGATATATGAAAGGCTTTTATGATAAGGTCATTCAGTTTATGCGAAACCTGTTTTCAGGTGGCTTCAAGGATAATAAACATCTTTCGTTCGGCTTCCTTACTGGAATTTTAAGGGTTGCAAGAGAAAGCATTTTCAGTGGGATGAATAACCTGGCGATCAACTCGGTGCTGGACAATAAATACAGTTCCTATTTTGGATTTACAGCAGATGAAGTGAGAGAGATGGCGGAATATTATGGAGCTGCAGACCAATATGATGAGATCTGTCAATGGTATGATGGCTACCGGTTTGGCAGGACTGAGATCTTTAATCCATGGTCAGTAGTCAGCTATTTCAGCAGCGAATGTGAGCCGAGACCGTACTGGGTATCCACTGGCAGCAATGACATTATCGGGGAGATCCTGGCGGAGGCGGATAAGGAGATCTATAGTCGTCTGACTTCGCTGATCAATGGGGAAACTTTCACCACCTATATTGATACAGGAGTGATTTATCCGCAGATCAGGAGCAATCCATCGACCATTTACAGTTTCCTTTTGATGACCGGATACCTGAAAGTCCTGAAAACTATGACGTCGTTCATTGGAGATATTATGTGCGAAGTTGCCTTGCCAAACCGTGAGATCGCACTTGTGTATAATAAAGAGATTCTTCAGCGGCTTGGGAACATGATTCCTCAATCTACGGCGATTGCGATTTAGGAAGCTATTTTCTCTGGAGACAATCACAGACTGAAAACGCAGATACAGATGCTGTTGACCCAGTCCGTGAGCTCTTTTGATACGGCAGGAGAAAATTTTTATCATGGATTTATGCTGGGATTGTGTGCTTTGATGAACGGCGCTTTTGCAACATCCAACAGAGAATCCGGAGATGAACGTTACGATATTCAGTTAAAACCGATCCGAAAAGGTCTTCCTGGAATTCTGATCGAACTGAAGGCGGAGAAAAACTGCAGCGCTGAAAAACTGAAAAAACTGTCAGAGACCGCTTTGAAACAGATTGAAGACAAGAAATATGATACAGAACTACTTTCCGCCGGCGTTACAGGGATCTACAAGTATGGTGTAGCTTTCAGTGGAAAAAAGGTTGAAGTGACAGCAGGATAAAGAAGGAGAAAGGGGATCACACCTCAGTGGGTGGATCCCCTTTTTGAAAAATGTTTAAGTTTTCTGTGAAACTGCTAAAAAAACTGGCGGCGCCGCCCACAGGGGAGCAGTACCGCCAGTTTTGATTTTATTTGATAAATTATTCGATCCCAGAGCAATTACTTGGTCTCTTTGTCATCTGCAGCTGCTGTGCCAGGAGCTGTTGTCACTTCAGTAGCCGGAACAACGTTGTGAACCGGGATGACGGAGAGTACAACTGCCTCCGGATCAGTCTTTAAGTCGATGTCTTTGTTCTTTGCGATCTCGAGATCTTTCACGTGGACAGTATCGCCGACCTTCAGGCCAGCGGCATCCAGAGTCGTTGTCTCAACAAGAGCGGACGGGAATGCCTTATAAGCAACCTCGCTTAAGTCTTCCTGAAGAACACCGCCGATAACGGCTTCACGGTTCAGGATCACGATCTCAGCAGTAGAAGAAACTTTCTCATCGCTTACCAGTGCCTGGAAATCGATCTCATCGATCTTTCTGGTCATGGAATTGTAATCAACTTCCTTGATCAGGACATCGTAAACCTGACCTTCGACATCAAGATTGATCTGGCCGCCTTTATGCTCTGTCTTTAAAAGACGATCAACATCCATTGCATTCATCTTTACCGGGATAGAACCTTCGATGGCATGTCCGAAAACATTGCCTGTAACAAATCCTTCTCTTCTTAATCTCTTTGCCTTAACATCCATGCTTCTTTTTTCAGCTTTTAAAGTAGTCATTTATCTTTTCCTCCAAAAATCTGATTGCCGGCAAACAACTTCTTTTGTTCTGCCGGATTCGCTTAGCAGCCCTCAGCTTTGAAAAGGGGGTTTTGTTAAGTTTGGTTGAACATTTGCTGTTCTCTTTGTTACAGCGTTAGTATAGCAGCATTTTGCAAAACAGATTAACCAAAAATGAAAAATATTTTGACAAAAATCTTAAAAATTGCACAAAAAGCGAAAGCGGGGAGGCTGTGGATGGTCAAGCGGAGGAAAATGTGGTAAGATGGATGAAAGATGGAAAATCCAGTAACAGTGGAGAGGATTGAAAAAGCAGACTCCGCAGATATGAGGGAATACCATGTTGATATTGTGCCAACAGAGCGGACTCCCTGAAAGAAGCGATGGGAGAATTGCGGCAGGAGATTCAGCGATACGGAAGCTCTGGCAGGCAGAGTGATATATAAGAACAGAAAAACGGTGAGGTGACAGAAAAATGAGTACAGACAATCGCCCGATTGGCGTTTTGGATTCCGGACTTGGCGGGATCAGCGTGTTAAGAGAGCTGGTCAAACTGATGCCGGGAGAAGATTTTATTTATTATGGAGATTCGGCGAATGCCCCATACGGAACGAGAACGCCGGAGGAGGTCATCGACCTGACAAAAAAAGATGTGGAATTTCTGCTGGAGCGGGGCGCAAAAGCAATCGTCGTGGCCTGCAATACAGCGACAAGTGTGGCGATCAAAGAACTTCGAGCCGCATATGAGGAGGTTCTCCCGGTGATCGGGATCGAACCGGCGTTAAAACCTGCGGTCAAGGCAAAGGAACATTCCAAAGTCGTCGTCATGGCAACCCCGATGACGCTGTCACAGACGAAATTTAATTCGATGATGCATATTTATGAGGACGATGCGAACATCATCAAGATGCCGTGTCCGGGACTTGTGGAATATATTGAAAGCGGCGTGCTCGATGGACCGGTTCTCGATGCTTATCTGGAAAAACAGTTTGCACCGTACGACAAAGCAGAGATCGATGCGGTCGTTCTCGGATGTACGCATTATCCGCTGATCCGTGAGGTGATCCAGAAACATCTGCCGGGAGTTTTCGTTTACGACGGCGGATTCGGGACCGCAAAGCAGACGAAAAGGCGTCTTGAGGAGCGCGGACTTCTCTCGGACCGGGAATCCGGCGGAAAAGTTGAGATCTTCAACAGCAGGAACACGGAGGAGATTCTGGAGCTGTCGAGACAGCTGCTGAATATGTGACAGCCAAAGGAAAATCTGTGATAAAGACGGTCTGAAATGTGTGCAGAAACAGTGAAATTGCTTTTGGCTTCATGATAAGTGTAAAAGCTGGATCAATATAGCAGAATCAGGTGCATGGGTAAAACATAAACAGGGAGATCAGCTATGAAAAAGTTATTATTCATTGATGCCTGCGTCAACCGCGGCATCTCAAGGACGGAACAGCTCGCACAGACGTTGTTAAAGGAAATGAATCAGAACGGGGAGTATGAGATCGAAACTTTAAATCTTGAGGATGAAGATCTGAAACTCTTCACAGGTAAGGAGAGTGCACTCCGGGAATCGCTCACAAGAGCAGGAAATTTTGAGGGACCGCTTTTCATTTACGCGAAGCAGTTCGCAGCTGCGGACCGGATCGTTGTTGCAGCTCCGTACTGGGATTTCTCATTCCCGGCGCGGATGAAATGTTATCTGGAGCAGATCTGCGTGACAGGTCTGACGTTTACATTCTCCTCCAAGGGCATTCCGGGCGGTCTGTGCCATGCAGACAGTCTCCACTATGTGACGACCAGCGGCGGATCCATCGGGGAGCTGAACCTCGGATATGAGTATCTGGAGAAGCTCTGCAAGGTCTATTACGGGATCCATGAGACCGTATGCTATACCGCTGAGGGACTCGACATCGAAGGGAACTCGGTGGAGGAGATCATGAAAGAGGCGGAAGAAAAGGCAGTTCAGAAGTACAGGGAGTTTACAAGCAGGAGCAAACTGTGACGAATCATATTCAGGAAAACGAAAAGCAGAAAGTCAGGAAATTTACGCTTGATGGCAAGCTGTGACTGAGAGAATATGAGTCTGGCATGTACGGAGCCCCTGAAAAAGAACGATCGGTCTGTACGGGTCAGGATCGCGGACCGGATGTGCATGCGTGTAAACTAAATAAACGGATCATGATACAGGACAGTGCGTCGACAGAAATGTGGAGCACTGTCCTGTTTTGTCTGGCAGGAAATTCCGATGAAATTTCCTGATAAATAAGAAGGTACGATGTGTCAATGATGCGTACTTGTGCGAAGGTGCGGATTGCTGCAGACAACTTAGCGTTAAGACTGAATGTGACGAAGCCAATTTTTTGTCTTTTTTATATAAATTATTAGAAAAAATGAACTTTCCTCAAGGTTCCTGTCTCTATAAGACAGATGCATCAAAAAAGAGAGGAGGCAGGACATGGATGAAGAGAATATCGTGAGACGGATGATCGATGGCGACATGGAGGCATTCGGAACGTTGATGGAGCGATATGAGAAGCCGGCGCTCAGAGCCGCATGGCTGATATCCGGAAATGCTGCGGACAGTGAGGACATTGTCCAGGAGACATTTACCGCCTGCTATTTAAACAGAAAGAAGCTCAGAGAGCCGGCGGCCTTTAAGACATGGTTTTACCGGATCCTCACGAGGTCGGCATGGAAGATCTGCAAAAAGACAGGGCGGGAGCGTCCGGAGGAGGAACCGGCATCCGGGCAGGAGGACACAAAACGGTCGGTCCTGGAAACCTGCATCATGAAGGAGGAGGAACGGATCCTTTTTGAGGCGGTGGAGAAGCTGCCGCCGAAACAGAAAACGGTTCTGATCCTTTACTATTATAATGACATGCCGATCCGCGAGATCGCGAAGGTCTGCGGAGTGTTCGAGGGCACGGTGAAATCAAGACTGTACCATGCGAAGGAGCAGTTAAAGAAGGTCCTCACGCAGGAGGAAGGAGGAAAAACATGGACGATCCTATCTTAGAAGAAAGACTGAAAAAAATGTTTGAGAGCCGCGCAGGAGAACTTCCGGATGAATCCCTGCGGGAGGTGCGGATCAGGAAACGTGTATATGAACAGATAGAAAGAGAGGAAACTCATATGAAGAGAGGATTTATGAAAAAGGCAGTGATCGCGGTGGCAGCGATCTGTGTATTTGGCAGCATGACAGCATTTGCGATCGGGAACATTGCGGGAGTGACATCGCACAGTGACCGGAGAGATGAGGTGCATACTTATGAACAGGCGTTAAAGCTTCAGGAGGAACATGGCCCGAAGGTAAATTTCCCGGAACAGTTTTCCAATGGATATACGTTCGAGAGTGCTGTCCCGGTGAACTATGAGACGAGTGACAAGGATGGAAATAAGCTGGGCAAGGGGATCCATCTCGACATTACTTACGGAAAAGAGGGGATGGAACCGATCACATTTTCTGCGGAAGTCGGTCTGGACGGCGGGAGCGCTCCGACGGATGTAAAGACGTGCGGGGATGGCACGGAACTTCGATTCTATAAGACGGTCAACAAATTTGTGCCGGCCAATTATGAACTCACCGAGGAGGACAAAAAGGCCCAGGAAGCGGGCAACTTTGACCTTGCTTACGGCAGTGATGAGATCGAGATCACAACCTCCTGTATGGTCGAGTGGGACATGGACGGTCAGGGGTACAGCCTGTTCAAGTTTGGCGAGGAGCTGAGCGCGGAGGAGATGTTCGCGATGGCGGAGGAGATCATCGATGCACAGTAAAGCGGTATATTTACAAATAAGGAGCGATTCGGGCAGCTTTTCATGGGTAGGGATGTTCTGAACGGAAAATGAGGTATTGAGGAAAATAAAAGAATCAGATCAACAAGTGAAAACACGCTTCGCGAGTTTCCCCTTGTTATCGCGACAGTCGCCAAGGTCTCGCGCAAGCGCGGACTTTGGCTCGTTGTTCGCGTAAATGAAAAAGCCGGTGAAATCGGGTGGAGCTACCCTGATTTCATCGGCTTTTTGTGAAATCCGGCATATCCGGGATGCAGGATCAAAAACTTGCAGAACTGTCTTATCTGGAGAAAAACTCACGTTTGATCTGCTCCACCGGCATCTCTTTTCCGGTCCAGAGGCGGAACGCCTCGGCGCCCTGGTAGAGGAGCATGTAGGAACCGTTGAAGAACGGGTTTCCCTGATGTTTTGCCATGGAGAGGAGTCTTGTCTCACGCGGATTGTAGATGATGTCGGATACGATGAGACCGTCCGGGAAGACGAGATCTTCCGGGACCGGGCAGGTATCCTCGTGCGGGGCCATGCCGACGGAGGTTCCGTTTGTGAGGATGGCGCTGTCTGCGAGTTCCTGTTTTAAGAGTTCAGCGTCGGAAAAATCGCAGATTTTGATCTTGCAGTCGGTGATCTTTGTGAGTTCGTCCACAGTATGTACCAGGCGGTCATAGAATCGGCTGGTCGGTCTCACGAAGACAGAGATTTCCTTTAAGCCGTCGAGTGCCGCCTGGACCAGGATCGCGGTCGCGGCGCCGCCGGCTCCGAGAAGAGTCATTTTTTTGCCGATGATGTCATAACCGGCATCTTTTACGGACTGCATGTAGCCGATGCCGTCGGTGTTATGGCCGATAAGGCGTCCGTTTTCGTTTACGACCGTGTTGACAGCGCCGATGATCCGGGCAGCGGTGGAGAGTTCGTCGCAGAGGGAGACCATGAGGTTTTTATCCGGCATGGTCAGGTTGAAACCGCGGGCACCGAGGACTTTTAAGCCGGCGACAGCGGTTGGAAGTGTTGCTTCATTTACGTCAAAGGCGAGATAGCGGTAGTCGAGACCGAGTGCTTCAAAGGATGCGTTGTGCATCATTGGGGAGATGCTGTGGGCGCAGGGACTGCCGAGAAGGCAGATCAGGGCGGTGTGGCCGGTGATCGGGGTGGGTGTATGATGTTCCATTTTATGGGTACCTCCGGGGGATTATTTTCATTTTTTCTATTATAGCAGTGGGGATGGGGGAATGCAATGGAGAGTGTGGGAATGGCATCTGTTAGATTGTTGGCGAGTGGTACGCGGTGAGTTTCCGGGCAGGAGTGCGGGGATGCGGGGAGGGTTCCTCTAAGCCCCCGGGAGACTGCTAAGAACGGAGAATCGGGGACACAACTCGCTGCGCTCAGACAAGTGTCCCCGATTCTCCAACGCAGTCACCCGCGAGCTAAGAGGAAGCCAGCTCCCCGCATCATGCACTCCTGCCCGGAAGCTCACCGCTGGGAGATATTGGGTGCTAAGAAGGATGCGCTGGCGGAAGCTTACTGCAGTGCCTGCGCTAATCCCCGGCTTGCAGTTCTTTTTTATATCTGCTATACTTTTCTTAATGATACCTGTGAGGACAGAACGGAAATTCTGTGTGGCACGGGCGGCGAAAGAGGAGAATGTAAGGATGGCAGGACTGAAGGAACATATTTTTCTGATCGGATTTATGGGATGTGGAAAGAGTACGAATGCGGCGCGTCTGGCGGAGATGACCGGGGCGGAGCAGGTGGAGATGGATCAGGAGATCGTGAACGGGGAACAGATGGAGATCGCGGAGATCTTTAAGGAGAAAGGTGAGCCATATTTCCGGTCACTTGAGACGGAGCTGATCCGTAGTTTTTCAGACCGGGATCCGGCGGTGATTTCGTGCGGGGGCGGAGCCGTGCTGAAGGAGGAGAATGTCCGTCTTATGAAGAAATGCGGAAAGATTGTCCTTCTCACAGCGACACCGGAGACGATCTACGGGAGAGTCAAGGACAGCACAGAGCGCCCGGTCCTGAATGGAAATATGAATCTTTCTTACATTGAGGATCTGATGGAAAAGCGTCGTCCGAAGTATGAGGCAGCCGCAGATATCACCGTTGCAACGGATGGAAAGACAACGGAGGAGATCTGTGGGGAGATCCTTGGTAAGTGCGGAAAATAAAGAAGGGAGGATTTCACATGGGAAGTTACCTGAATCCGGGAAGCAAGGGATTTCAGGAGAGCCTGAATTCTGAAATTTATGTAGATAAGACAGGTCTGATCGAAAAAACGAATGCAGTTTTGGATACAAGACAAAAGTTCCTATGTGTGAGCCGACCAAGACGTTTTGGAAAATCAATGGCAGCAGATATGCTTGCTGCTTATTATGAGCGTGGGGAAGATGCAGATTTATTGTTTCGTTCGCTGAAGATCAGCAAAGCGGAATCCTATCGTGCTCAGTTGAATCAATATGATGTGATCAAGGTAAACATACAGGAATTCCTCAGCATGACAGGAAGTATGGATGAGATGCTTTCGATGTTGAAAAAATATCTGGTGTTTGATCTCATGGAACATTTTGATGATGTTCGTTTTCGGGATGAGAGTAATCTGATCCAGGTAATGAAAGATATTTATGCAAAGACGAAACGAGCATTTGTGATCCTGATCGATGAATGGGACTGCCTGTTCCGGGAATACCAGCAGGATCAGGATTCACAGAAGAAATATCTGGATTTTCTGCGGGCATGGCTGAAGGATAAAGAGTATGTTGCTCTTGCGTATATGACAGGCATTCTTCCGATAAAAAAATACGGATCACATTCTGCGTTAAATATGTTTACAGAGTATTCCATGACAGATCCGGGGGAGCTTGCGGAGTATTTTGGATTTACCGGACAGGAAGTGGCACAGCTCTGTCAGAAATATGAGATGGATTTTGACGAAGCAAAGGCATGGTATGATGGATATGGGCTTGTCGCACACCGGCAGTCCGGGGATCAGTATTATTCCATGTACAGCCCGAAATCTGTTGTAGAGGCCATGCTCAGACATAAGTTTGGAACATACTGGAATCAGACGGAAACTTATGAAGCACTGAAGATCTATATCCAGATGAATATGGATGGGCTGCAGGATTCAGTCGTCAGAATGCTTGCAGGCGAGGAAGTGTACGTCAATATTGGTACATTCAGTAACGACATGACGACTTTTGCGACAAAGGATGATGTCCTTACGCTCTTGGTACATCTTGGATATCTGACTTATAATAGTACGAATGGGACAGTGGAAATTCCCAATAAGGAAGTTTCGAAAGAATATGTCAATGCGATCAGTACCATGAGCTGGCATGGAGTTGCGGATTCGGTGGAAGCATCCCGCAGATTACTGGATGCACTGTGGAAAATGGATGCTGATGCAGTGGTAGCAGGAATCGATAAGGCACATGAAAAGATTTCTATTCTTCAGTATAATGATGAAAATTCACTTAGCTGTACGGTCAGTCTTGCATTTTATTTTGCGAGAGAATATTATGCGATCGTGCGTGAACTGCCATCAGGAAAAGGATTTGCTGATATCTGTATGATCCCACGGAAACATCATCTGGATAAACCGGCAATTATCATAGAATTAAAGTGGGATAAAGGTGCGGATGCCGCGCTGGCACAGATAAAAGAAAAGCAGTATGGGAATGCATTGAAAGATTACCATGGAAATTTACTGCTGGTGGGGATCAATTATGATAAGAGTACAAAGAAACATGAATGCGTAATCGAATCCATGAAAAAATAATGGATCGGATAAGATAAAAAAGAGACCTTCACGGTCATCCCAAAATTTTCAGAAGCTGAATATGTCAGCGGCAGAAAATTGGGAAGACAGGTGAATGTCTCTTTTTTTGTTCTCCGGGAAAATTAGATGAAACTTTCCGGAAAAAGGCAGTATGTGCCAGGAATGTGCACTTGCGAGAAGCCTGAGAATGCCGCAGGCAACCGCGCAAGGCAGAAAAATGAGAAATTCCGCCATTTGCGAAAAATGACTACGGCATCTCCGGTTTCTTCCCCAGCCGCACATCTTCTAGATATTTTCTCGTCTCCTCATCGGCGTGCAGGAAGAGGTAATTCTTCGCACTGCCGGTATGCTTTCCTTTCTCCTCGGAGATCAGCTTTCCGACACGCTCGATCTCCTCACGGAAATCCCTCGCGGACCAGAGGATGCACCCCTGACTGCGGATGATGAGCTGGATCACGCCGTCGGAGGTTGCTACGGTGGTGCGGTAACGCCTGCCGATACGGATCGCGACTTTTTCGATGTACTGGTCTGCGGTCTCCGCTTCTTTTGTATACACAACGTGGATGTTGTGATATTTCTGGACTTTCTCGACACCGCCCGGAACCTTGTAGGCGTCGAAGACAACGATGACGCAGATCTTCCGGAATCCCTGATAATTGCTCAAGATGTCCATGAGCTTGTAGCGGGCCGCATCGATATTGACGGCGGCAAGCTCACTCAGCTCGTCCCATGCAAAGATGATGTTGTAGCCGTCGACGAGAAGATATTCGTCTTCCGGCTCCTCTTTCTCTTTTGACGGTTTTACAGGAGCTGTATTTTTGGCTCGGATCACGGTGCGGGAGTCATAGTCCGAGGCGAGTTTTCGCTTCGGTTCGCCGTATGTACGGGTGAAGATCGCCTGGAGTTCCTTATCATCATAGAAGGAGAGAGAGCCGTCTCCGCGGCCGCGGGAAGAGCCGGAACCTGTATTTGCAGCAACCGCTGCCTCAGAAACAGCACCAGAGGGACTGCCGGAACGAAACTTTGTACTGCCGCCGGCTGCTCCGGCCGGAACCTTCCCGGCCGCCACATCGGCCTCCATCGCCTGGAGCCGTTCATTTGCCTCTCTTAAATCCCGCTCCTGCGCTTCCTTCGCAAGCTGCTTTGCGAGCGGACTCTCCACATGCATATAGTTTTTCACTTCGTTCCACGGAACGACAAAGCCGGCGCCGTGGGAGCAGAAAACAGATCCTGCCGGGTCCTGAAGGTCAAAATCGAAATCATATCCGGAAGCAGCGATGACTTCCTCCGCGTTGTGGCACGGTTCATACCCGGAAAGGCTGAGCGTCAGTCTTCCGCGTCCTTTCGTGTAGGAGATCACATCCCGCTGGTAGTTCCGCATCGTGGAAACCGGCGCGGTCCCGGTGAGCAGAGCCATTGCGCCGTCCTGCTCCGGTGCGGAAAATTCACCCTGCATCCGGTCGAGGTCCGCCATCGCGCGTCCGAGATTCTCGGACGGAACCTCCAGACGGAATGCGTAGTAAGGCTCCAGGAGCACACATCCCGCCTCACAGAGTCCCTGACGGACGGCCCGGTAGGTCGCCTGACGGAAATCGCCGCCCTCGGTATGTTTCAGGTGGGCGCGTCCTGCGATCAGCGTGATCTTCATGTCGGTGATCTCGGAACCGGTCAGGATCCCGCGGAAGCGTTTTTCTTCAAGATGCGTTAAGATCAGACGCTGCCAGTTCTTATCCAGCATATCTTCGCTGCAGTTTGCTGCAAAGACCATCCCACTTCCCGGTTCGCCCGGTTCCATCAGGAGATGGACTTCCGCATAGTGGCGGAGCGGCTCAAAATGGCCGACTCCTTCGACGGTCTTTGCGATCGTTTCTTTATATACAATATTTCCTTCCCCGAATCCGATCTCCACGCCGAAACGGTCTTTTACCTGGCTCTTTAAGATCTCCATCTGCACATCGCCCATGACCTGCGCCTGGATCTCGCCGAGTGTCTCATCCCAGACGATGTGGAGCTGCGGGTCTTCTTCCTCGAGCATCCGCATGTTTTTTAGCATCGTGTGGGAATCGGTCCCGAACGGCAGCAGGATCCGGTAGGTGAGGACAGGCTCTAAAAGCGGGAGAGAACTCTCGGAGGCAGATCCGAAGACCTGCCCCGGTCTTGTATCGGAGATGCCGGTGACAGCGACGATCATTCCTGGTTCCGCTTCCTTGAGCGCCTCAAATTTTGCTCCGGAGTAGAGGCGGATCTGGTTGATCTTTTCCTCAGAATCAGTAAGAGAATCCCGGACTTTTAAACTGCCGCCGGTCACCTTGAGATGTGTCATCCGAACACCGGCTTCGTCGCGGGAGATCTTAAACACTTTTGCACCGAAATCTGCCGGATAGTCCGGACATGACGCGAATTCGCCGAATGCGGTCAGAAATTCCCGGACACCGGTAAGCTTTAAGGCAGAGCCGAAAAAGCACGGGAAGAGCTTCCTGTCGTGGATCGCTTTACGCACATCTTCTGTTTTTAAGACTCCGTCTGTCAGGTAGGAGTCCAGGAGCTCTTCGTCACAGGTGGCGATCTCCTCAAAAATCTCTTCACCGGATCTCTCATTTCCGGAACTGGACCGTGCGAAAGAGTCCACTGTCATTCCGCTTCCGGAACCGTCTGACGAAACATTTCCAAAGTCAAGAATCTCTCCGTATCCGGAAATCCCCGTAAAATCCACGATCGCCGGATCCAGCCGTTCTTTTAAGGATGCCAGGACCGCTTCTTTATCCGTCCCTTTCTGATCCATCTTATTGACAAAAATAAATACCGGGATCCGGTAGCGTTTTAAGAGTCTCCAAAGAGTTTCCGTATGTCCCTGCACTCCGTCGGCCCCGCTCACGATGAGGACCGCATAGTCGAGGACCTGCAGCGTCCGCTCCATCTCCGCGGAAAAGTCCACATGTCCCGGCGTATCAAGGAGCGTCACGGAGGCGTCGCCTAACGGAAAGACCGCCTGCTTCGAAAAGATCGTGATGCCCCGGGCGCGTTCCAGCGCGAAAGTGTCTAAAAACGCGTCCCGGTTGTCCACACGCCCCATTTTCTTTAATTTTCCTGTTTCATATAAAATTGCCTCGGACATGGTCGTCTTGCCGGCGTCGACATGTGCGAGGATCCCGATCACGAATCGTTTCATATATTATCTGGTCTGCTTTCTAAATAATTAAGATAGGAACAGTATATCAGAAATCCGTCATCCATGCAATGAGACGGAAGAACCATCGGTAAAATCCTGCTGCAGCGCGATGACAGAGGGAGAACGATCCGGCAAAGATGCACAGAAATCCCGCAAATAGGCATATTTCCAAGTAAACCCCTTGATTTTTCCGAGCTTCTGTGGTACGATAACTATCGATAACATAAGTAACCGGTCAAAAGAGTGGACGAAACGTCCACTCTTTCGTTTTGCATAACCGGAAAGATCCGGCAGAGAGGCGGTGGAAACCCATGGCAAGAAGAGAGGAATATGAATCCAGGGTCGAGAAGTTTTTAACCCCGATCATGGAAGAGAACAATTATGAACTGGTCGACGTGGAGTACGTGAAGGAAGCTGGTACCTGGTACCTGAGAGCGTACATCGACAAAGAGGGCGGTTTTACAGTGGATGACTGTGAGATGGTATCGAGACGTCTGAGCGACTGGCTCGATAAAGAGGACTTTATCGATGACAGCTATATCCTAGAGGTGAGCTCCCCGGGACTCGGAAGACCGTTAAAGAAAGAGAAAGACTTTAAGAGAAGTCTCGGTGAGGCGGTCGACATCAAGCTGTACCGCGCGATCGACAGACAGAAAGACTTTTCAGGGATCCTCACAGCATATGACGCGGACACCGTGACGATCCGCTACGAGGATGGTTCCGAGAGTACATTCAATAGAAAAGACATTGCCTTAATTCGTCTGGCATTCGATTTTTAATAAGGAGGATAAAAAATGAACAAGGAACTGATGGAATCGATGAACATACTCGAAAAAGAGTACAACATCAGTAAGGACACATTGCTGGAGGCCATCGAGAACTCCCTTCTCACTGCCTGCAAGAACCATTTCGGCAAGGCCGACAATGTGAAAGTCATCATTGATCCGGATGGCTGCGATTATTCCGTATATATGGAAAAAGAGGTCGTTGAGAACGTGGAGGATCCGATCACACAGATCAGCCTCGCCGACGCAAGAATGATCGCTCCGAGACATGTCCTTGGCGACATCGTCCAGATCCCCATTGATTCCCATGATTTCGGCCGTATCGCGACCCAGAACGCAAAGAACGTGATCTTACAGAAGATCCGCGAGGAGAGCCGGAAATCCCAGTTAAGCGAGTGGCAGTGCAAGGAGAAAGAGGTCGTTACCGGTATCGTTCAGCGTTACATCGGCCGCAATGTCAGCGTAGATCTCGGAAAGATCGATGCGATCCTCCCGGAGGCTGAGCAGGTCAAAGGCGAGACCTTCCAGAGAACCGAGCGTATCAAGGTTTATATCCTGGAAGTCAAGGACAGCCCGAAAGGACCGAGAATCTCCGTATCCAGAACCCATCCGGACCTTGTGAGACGTCTGTTTGAGGCCGAGATCGCAGAGGTTCGTGACGGTACCGTTGAGATCCGCGCGATCGCCCGTGAGGCAGGTTCCAGAACAAAGATCGCAGTCAGCTCTACAGATCCGAACGTAGATCCGGTAGGCGCATGTGTCGGCTTAAACGGCGCGAGAGTCAACGCGATCGTAAATGAGCTCCGCGGTGAGAAGATCGATATCATCAACTGGGATGACAACCCGGCATTCCTGATCGAGAACGCACTGAGCCCTGCAAAGGTCATCTCCGTTGTTGCGGATGAGGACGAGAAAGAGGCACAGGTCATCGTTCCGGATTACCAGTTATCCTTAGCGATCGGTAAAGAAGGACAGAACGCAAGACTGGCTGCAAGACTGACCACCTACAAGATCGATATCAAGAGCGAGACACAGGCGAGAGAGCTTGGACTCTTCGATGATATGGACTTCGGCGAGGAAGGTTTTGAGGGCGAGTACGAGAAAGATGTAGAGCCGGCAGGAGAAGAAGCTCCGGCAGAAAATGAAGCTCCGGCAGAGGAGACTTCCGAAGCACAGGCCGAGACAGAAGAATAGGAGAGAAGGGAACGACGACAGTGAGTACAGTAAAGAAGGTTCCGCAGAGACAGTGCATCGGCTGCGGTGAAATGAAAAACAAGCGGGAGCTGATCCGGGTTTTAAAAGGTACTGACGACGTGATTTCCATCGACGCGACCGGGAGAAAAAACGGACGCGGCGCATACATCTGCCCATCCATGGCATGCTTTGAAAAGGCAGTGAAGAGCCGTGGACTGGAACGCTCCTTTAAAATGGCAATTCCAAAAGAAGTTTACGAAAGTCTGAAAAAGGAGATGGAACAGATCGATGAACAGAAATAAGATCCTTGGACTTTTAGGACTCGCGGAGAAGGCCGGAAAGGTCAGAAGCGGCGAGTTTTCCACAGAAAAAGCGGTAAAGTCCGGAAAAGCCGGGCTGGTGATCGTGTCGGAAGAATCTTCGGACAACACGAAGAAAATGTTCCGGAACATGTGTACTTACTATAAAGTCCCGTACTTTGAGTTCGGAAACAAGGAAGAACTCGGCCACATCCTGGGAAAGCAGATGAGAGCGTCCCTGGCGGTGATCGATCCGAATTTTTCCGAGGCACTGTTGAAGCATTTTGCCGATTAGGAATGTGAAGCATCGGCAAGATCCAGTTGCGGTACACGGGCGAAAAGTGGCTGTGCACTGTAACGTGATTTGGAGGTAGCGAGCGTGAGTGAGTTTGAAAAGGATTTAGGAAAGAAAAAAGAGGGAACAGATACATTGAATCAGAATCAGGAGAATTCCACAAAGCCGGCAGTTCCGGCTGAGGGAGAAAATAATGCGCCGGCAGCACCGGCAAAGAAGAAATTTGCTGCGGTTTATCGTCCGCAGAACAGTACACAGAAGCGCCCGGCGGGAAACCGTACACAGGGCGGACAGAGACCGGCAAGACCGAACAACGGTTCCGGCATGCAGGTAAGACCGACGACAGGAAACGCACCGGCAGAAGCACCGGCAAAGACAGCCGAGACACCGGCAGCACCTGCACAGAAACAGGAGACAAAATCTGAGGCACCTGCAAAGGATCTCAGAGAGAATGTCCGTCCGCTCCCGAACCAGGGAAGAACAGACGGTCAGTCCCAGCAGAGAGAGAGCCGTCCGTTCCCGAACCGCGACGGCAATCGTGACAACCGTCAGGGCGGCTATCAGGGCAATCGCGACAATCGTCAGGGCGGTTACCAGGGCAGCAGAGACGGCAATCGTCAGGGCGGCTATCAGGGCAGCAGAGACGGCAATCGTCAGGGCGGCTACCAGGGAAGAAACGATGGAAACCGCCAGGGCGGCTACCAGGGAAGAAACGACGGAAACCGCCAGGGCGGCTACCAGGGAAGAAACGACGGAAACCGCCAGGGCGGCTACCAGGGAAGAAACGACGGAAACCGCCAGGGCGGCTACCAGGGAAGAAATGATGGAAACCGCCAGGGCGGCTACCAGGGAAGAAACGACGGAAACCGTCAGGGCGGCTATCAGGGAAGAAACGACGGAAACCGTCAGGGTGGCTTCCAGGGCAGAAATGACAACCGTCAGGGTGGAAACCGCGGCGGAATGGGCATGTCCAAACCGTCCTTCGATACTCCGCTTGCACAGAAGCAGCAGAATACGAAGCAGAGCAAGAATGCTTACAAGAAAGAGCATGACGCAAAGAAAGACCGCGACATGGAGATGAAAGGCAAACCAGGAAAGGGCCAGAAGGGCGTAAAAGCTCCGGTTATGCCGCAGCCGAAGAAGGAGGAGGCGAAGGTCGAGGAGATCAAGACCATCGTGATCCCGGAGGTTATCACCATCAAGGAACTCGCGGAAAAGATGAAATTACGTCCGGCTGATATCGTTAAGAAGCTCTTCTTACAGGGCACGATCGTGACGATCAACCAGGAGATCGACTTTGAGAAAGCCGAAGAGATCGCAATGGAATATGACGTTCTCTGCGAGAAAGAGAAGAAAGTCAATGTCATCGAGGAACTCTTAAAAGAGGATGAAGAGGACGAGAAGGACATGGTTCCGAGACCGCCGGTCATCTGCGTAATGGGTCATGTCGATCACGGTAAAACTTCTCTTCTCGATGCGATCCGCCAGACAAACGTTACCTCCAGAGAGGCAGGCGGCATCACACAGCACATCGGTGCTTATGTTGTAGATTACAACGGCCAGAAGATCACATTCCTCGATACACCTGGTCATGAGGCGTTCACAGCCATGCGTATGCGCGGTGCCCAGGCAACCGATATCGCGATCCTCGTAGTAGCAGCGGACGACGGTGTTATGCCGCAGACCGTTGAGGCGATCAACCATGCGAAAGCCGCAGGCGTTGAGATCATCGTTGCGATCAACAAGATCGATAAGCCGAGCGCAAACGTAGAGAGAGTAAAACAGGAATTATCCGAGTATGAGCTGATCCCTGAGGACTGGGGCGGAAATACCGTATTCGTACCGGTTTCCGCACATACAAAAGAGGGAATCCCGGAACTTCTCGAGATGATCCTTTTAACAGCAGAAGTAAAAGAGCTAAAGGCAAACCCGAACCGCCGCGCAAGAGGTCTTGTGATCGAGGCGCAGCTTGATAAGGGAAGAGGACCGGTCGCAACTGTTCTCGTACAGAAAGGTACGTTAAGAGTCGGCGACGCAGTAGCGGCAGGCTGCTGCTACGGTAAAGTCCGCGCGATGATGGACGACAAGGGCAACCGTGTCAAAGAGGCAGGCCCGTCCACTCCGGTCGAGATCCTCGGTCTCAATGACGTTCCAAACGCAGGCGAGATCTTCATCGCCCACCAGAACGAGAAAGAGGCGAGAAGCTTCGCTGAGACATTCATCGCTGAGAGCAAGAACAAGCTGATCGAAGATACAAAGGCAAAACTTTCCTTAGACGACCTGTTCTCCCAGATCAAGGCCGGAAATGTCAAGGAACTTCCGATCATCGTAAAAGCCGATGTACAGGGTTCCGTAGAGGCTGTAAAACAGAGTCTCGTAAAACTTTCCAACGAGGAAGTTGTTGTCAAAGTCATCCATGGCGGCGTCGGCGCGATCAACGAGTCCGATGTTTCCCTTGCATCCGCTTCCAACGCGATCATCATCGGTTTCAACGTTCGTCCGGACGCACAGGCGAAGTCCATCGCAGACCGCGAGAAAGTCGATATGCGTCTGTACCGTGTCATCTACCAGGCGATCGAGGATGTCGAGGCAGCTATGAAGGGTATGCTCGACCCGGTATACGAGGAGCAGGTAACCGGTCATGCGGTTGTCCGCCAGACATTCAAGGCATCCGGAGTCGGCACGATCGCTGGTTCCTATGTGCTTGACGGTAAGATCACCCGCGGAAGCAAGGCACGCATCACAAGAGACGGTGAGCAGATTTTCGAGGGACCGCTTGCATCCTTAAAGCGTTTCAAGGACGATGTGAAGGAAGTTGCAGCAGGTTACGAGTGCGGTCTTGTATTCGAGGGATTCAACGATCTCCAGGAAGACGATATGATCGAAGTTTACATCATGGTAGAGGTACCGAGATAGGTTTTAAAGAAGAGGTAATATCATGAGAAAAAACAGTGTTAAAAATATCCGGATCAACGGCGAGGTTCAGAAAGCTCTGAGCGAGATCATCCGCTCCGAGCTCAAGGATCCGCGCATTCATCCGATGACAAGCGTGGTCCAGGTCTCGGTCACACCGGACCTCAAGATCTGCAAGGCGTATATCAGCGTTCTTGCGGATGAGGAGCAGGCAAAAGATACGATCCGCGGCTTAAAGAGCGCGGAGGGCTTTATCAGGACCCAGCTCGCGAAGAAGATCAACCTCCGGAATACTCCGGAGATCTTCTTCGTGCTGGATCAGTCCATCGAGTACGGCGTCCGCATGTCAAAACTCATCGATGAGGTGACAAAGGATCTGCCGGATGAGGATGATAAGGAAGAAAACGACAACCAGTAGAAAATCTGGGGAATGATCGGAGCGGTCCGGAGGAGTATCCGGGAGTCGGCACGATCGGAACAGAAGACGCACCGCGGCTGCGGAAATGAAGCAGCCGCGGAGGATCATATGGAGGAATCCGGTCAGACGCGCGCGGCGCGGATTCTGCCGGATTTTTCTGATTACGAGGAGGCGAAAGCATTGGGAATTCTTGATGAGATGCTGGAGGGAAAGAAGAGCATCGTGATCTTAGGACATGTAAACCCGGATGGGGACTGTATCGGATCCTGCCTGGGACTTTATAATTATCTGAAGGAAAATTATGAGGGACTTGAGGTTTCGGTCTATCTGGAGAAAATGGGAGTGAAATTTTCCTATCTTTCCGGTTATAATGATGTACACACAGAATATGACGGAACAAAAACATTCGATCTTTGCATCACATCGGATGCCAGCGATGTTCCGCGCCTCGGTGCGTTCGCACCTTACCGGGAGACGGCAAAGGACACGTTCTGTATCGACCATCATATCACAAACAAAGGTCTCTGCAGGGTCAATGTGATCGAAAGTGGGGCGAGCTCCGCGAGCGAAGTGCTGTTTGGTCTCCTCGATCAGGACAAGATCAGCAAAGCGGTCGCAGAGTGCCTGTATACAGGGATTGCCCATGACACAGGCGTCTTCAAGTATTCCAACACCTCCAGGAAGACCATGGATATCGCGGGGTTCCTGATGGAGAAAGGGATCGATTTCCCGAAGATCATCGATGAGAGCTTTTTCGCAAAGACATACGGTCAGGCAAAACTTCACGGACGTGCGCTCCTCGACAGTGTCAGGATCCTCGACGACCGCTGCATCTATACTGTGGTGACAACGGATGAGTTAAAGGAATACGGGTGCACGGTCAAGGCGACGGACGGGATCGTGGACCAGCTGCGAGTCATTGAGGGCGCAGAGGTCGTATTCCTGCTCTATGAGACGGGAAATTCGGACGAATATAAGGTGAGCCTCAGGACGAACTCGGAGGTTGATGTGAGCAGGATTGCCCAGAGCTTCGGCGGCGGCGGTCATGTAAAGGCTGCAGGCTGCACGATGACAGGAAAGCCGGAGGAGATCGCAGAGAAGATCAGCGGAAAGATCAAAGAGCAGTGGGATGAAAATGCTGCTTTTCACGGGTGAAAATTTTCTGGAATGAAAATTCCGGGACCGTGTGTCCATAAGAGCGGAGGAAAGAATGTACGACGGAATTATTAACGTATATAAAGAAAAAGGATTCACCTCCCACGATGTCGTGGCGAAAATGAGAGGGATCCTCGGACAGAGAAAGATCGGTCATACAGGGACTCTTGACCCGGCGGCGGAAGGCGTTCTTCCGGTGTGTGCCGGAAAAGGAACAAAACTCTGCGATATGCTGACCGATCATGATAAGACATACCGGGCTGTTCTTCTTCTGGGAACGGAGACGGACACGGAGGATACAACGGGGACAGTGATCGGGACAAAGGACACGTCAGGACTTACAGAAAGTCAGGTCCGTGAGGCAGTCCTCTCCTTTACCGGGGATTATGACCAGGTTCCTCCGATGTATTCGGCGTTAAAAGTCGATGGAAAGAAATTATATGAACTTGCAAGAGAGGGAAAGACCGTGGAGCGGAAGGCGCGCCCGGTAAAGATCTTCGATATTCAGATCGAGACGATGGATCTCCCGGAGGTCACAATGACCGTGTCCTGCTCAAAGGGAACGTATATCCGGACCTTGTGCCATGATATCGGCGCGAAGCTTTCCGTCGGCGGATGCATGAAGGAACTGCTCCGCACGAAAGTGGGGAGATTTGAGATCAAAGACAGCCTGAAGCTGGATGATCTTCAGAAGTTGAAGGAGGAAGGGCGCCTCGGTAAGGTGGTACTTCCGGTGGAGGAAGTCTTTAAAGATCTTCCGGAGATCCGATCGGAGACGGAGGAGCTGGATAAGCTCTTAAAGAACGGAAATCCGTTCCGCAGCCGCGCGGCGAAGAATGTAACAGACGGGGACATGTTCCGCGTTTACCATTCGGATGGAACGTTTATCGGCGTATTTCGGTATGACGCGGAAAAACGGATGTACTATCCGGAGAAAATCTTTCTGGGAGGAAATTGACATGCAGTACATCGCAGAAACCAGAGAGTTTCAGATCAAAGAGAAGACAGTTGTCAGCATCGGAAAGTTTGACGGACTTCACAGAGGTCACCAGAAGCTGATGCACGAGATGCTGAAATGGAAGGAACAGGGATTTAAGATCGCCGTGTTCACGTTCGCGACGCCTCCGTGGACGCTCGTGAAGGGAAAAATGCAGACCATGATCATGACGAACCCGGAGCGCGAGATGCTCCTGGAGCAGGTCGGCGTGGATTATATCGTGGAGTACCCGTTTGACGAGGAAGTCTGCCATATGGCACCGGAACAATTTATCTCCGATATTCTTGTCGGGAGGATGAACGCCGGAGTCATTGTCTCCGGACCGGACTGCCATTTCGGATACAAAGCGGCCGGGGACTGTGCGATGCTGGAGCGGCTTTCCGGAGAGTATGGTTATCGCTATTTTATCGTGGATAAAGAGCGCGATGAGGAAGGAAAGATCATCAGCAGCACCTATATCCGGGAAATGCTGGCGGATGGAAATATCCGGAAGGCGAATGACCTGCTGGGATATTGTTATTTTGTCACCGGAAAAGTGGAGCATGGAAATGCGATCGGGCATACAAAGCTGTATCCGACGGCGAATCTGATCCCGCCGGCTGTGAAGCATCTTCCGAAGTTCGGTGTCTATGTGACGCGGGTGACTGTGGACGGAAAGGTTTACGGAGGCCTTACGAATGTAGGAGCGAAACCGACGATCTCCGGGGATAATCCGATCGGTGTGGAGACATATCTCTATGATTTTTCGGGGGATCTCTACGGAAAAGAGATGAAAGTGGAGCTCCTCGATTTTGTGAGACCGGAGATGAAGTTTGCATCGATCGACGCGCTGAAAGCGCAGCTGGATCATGATATCAGGGAGTGCAGGGAACGCTATCACTCTTTTCAGAAAAGCCAGCTTGGCTGAATACAGATAAAACAGAGTCAGAAAAGGATGCGCCTGGATCTTGAAAGAAAAAAGGCGGCAGAATGACTGGAAAAGTGGAGAAGGAAAATTGGAGTTAGAAAATAAGCCGGATGGCGAGGAAAAAGGAACGTCCGGGCAGAAGCCGACGATGACATATGCGGAATTCAAAGCCCAGAAAGGAAGAAAACGGGGAAGAGACCGCGGACCTGGAATAAATAAGGATCTTGCAGTGAAGATCGCTGCCGTGTGCGGCGGCGTGGTCGTCCTCGTCGGAGCCGTTGGCGGCGGACTTTACTGGCATGAATCTTTAAAATACAAGACATGTTTTCTGCCGGGAACCATCGTTGACGGGATGGATGTGACAGGAAAGACGGCGGCGGAAGTGGAAGACGCGATCATGGAGCAGTTAAAGGGCTACAAACTCACGATCAACGGGCGTGAGGATCTCTCCGAGTCGATCACCGGGGAAGAAGTGGGACTCTACGCGGAGTTTGACGATACCCTGGCGAAGGCGATCGCGGCCCAGAAACCGATGGAGTGGGGAAAATACCGCTTCGGAAAATCCGTGAATGAGGTGAATACGGACGCGCTGATCCGATACAATGATGAGATGCTGGGCGAAGCGGTGGACAGTCTCTCCTGCATGGATAAGGAAAATATGAGAGAACCGCAGGACGCGAAGATCTCTGATTATACGTCCGGGGGCTACACGATCATCAAAGAAGATGAGGGAACGGAGCTTCTGGAGGACAAGGTGAAAGAGGCGGTGGCCGCTGCGGTCATGTCTCTGGCGGAGAGCGTGGATCTGGAGGAACAGGGATGTTATGTGTCTCCGTCCATCACTTCCGAGGACGAGGCGTTAAAGACGGCTTGTGAGACGATGAACAAGTATGTCGGGGCAAGGATCACTTATCAATTCGGTGACAAGTCTGAGACTTTGAGCGGAGATGAGATCCACAACTGGCTGACTGTGAACGGAACGAGTGTCAGAATCAATGAGGGAAAGGCGACTGAGTATGTCAAGAAGCTGGCTGCCTCTTATGATACTGCGTATAAAGCGAAGAGTCTGAAGACATCCTACGGGAAGACGGTTTCCATCACCGGCGGAAGCTACGGTTATAAGATCAATCAGGCGAAGGAGGCAGCGACGCTTGTGAGCCTGATCAAAAACGGGGAACAGACCTCGAGGGAGCCGGAGTATTCCCAGAAGGGCGCGAGCCGGACGGGGAATGATTACGGGAATACATATGTGGAGATCAACCTTACGGCACAGCATCTTTATTTCTACGTGAAGGGAAAGCTGGTGGTCCAGTCGGATTTCGTATCGGGAAATGCGGCGAAGGGCTGGAGTACTCCTGCAGGAGCATATTCGATCACTTATAAGCAGCGGAATGCGACTTTAAAGGGACAGGGATATGCGACACCGGTATCTTACTGGATGCCGTTTAACGGAGGGATCGGTCTTCATGACGCGAACTGGAGAAAGACGTTCGGTGGGACGATCTACAAGACGAACGGTTCTCATGGATGTGTCAATCTGCCGCCGGCGGTCGCAAAGACGATCTACGAGAATATTTCGGCGGGCGATCCGGTCCTGTGCTACCATTTAGACGGTACGGAGAGTGCTTCGACGAGCGGAACGAAGAAGGATGAGACGGCGGCGACTACGGCTGCTGCGACGACGGCAGCACCGGAGACGACAGTAGCGCCGACAACGGCAGCACCGGAGACAACGGCGGCTCCTACAACAGCGGCACCGACTACGGAAGCGCCGACAACGCCTGCGGCGGGCGGTGATCAGGAGAGTGTCGGACCGGGGTTTGCGCCGGAGACGGAAGGGACGACGGAGCAGGAGGTTGGACCGGGATTTTGAGGAGAGTGAAAGCTGGTTGGCGGGAGTACGCGGTGAGCTTCCGGGCTGGGGCGCCCGGGATGCGGGGATGGTTCCTCTAAGCCTGCATGAGAATGCTAAGTGCGGAGAAAAGAGGACACAACTCGCTGCGCTCAGACAAGTGTCCTCTTTCCTCCAACGCATTCTCCTGCGGGCTAAGAGGAACCAGATCCCCGGATCAAGGCGCCCCAGCCCGGAAGCTCACCGCTGGGAATCGTCGGTAAGAGGGGAAGGCGCTTCGCGCTTCCTGGTGGGAGATTACAATTGAAGCTAAAAAGTGATCTAAAGCAATAAAAAGTGATTTACTTTTGCAGACAGGTATGATATACTGTCGGAGTATGCGAAAAGCGCCGACGCTCGGTCTGCGGATAACTCCAACCGGGACCTGGTGATCGGTAAGTTTTAAGAATTTTAAGGAGGAAATCACAATGATTTCAAAGGAAAAGAAAGCAGCTATTATCGCTGAGTATGGCAGAAAACCGGGTGACACAGGTTCACCGGAGGTTCAGATCGCAATTCTTACAGAGAGAATCGCTGAGCTCACAGAGCATTTAAAAGTTAACCCGAAAGATCATCACTCCAGACGTGGTCTTCTTATGATGGTTGGTCAGAGACGTGGTCTTCTTGCATACCTGAAGAAGAAAGATCTTGAAGGATACCGTGCTCTTATTGAGAAGTTAGGCATCAGAAAGTAATAGCAAACTTATGGGTGGAGCGCATGTTTTTCGTGTACTCCACCTTTGTGTTATCTAAGTAAACAAAATATTGGCAGAAGAAACGTCCGAGACCGCTAAAGTGTGCATGAGAAACATCGGAAAAATCCTGCTGCAGTGCAGGGGCATGGAGTGCCCATGGATTGTAACTCGTGTCCAGTTTAGTAGTTTCGGATGGATGTCCGGCAGGTCCCGGCCTGTTGACGGACAGATCCATTTCGGCTTCTTCTGTCGCAAATGAATGAAAAGGAGACGAAGCCATGTTTAAGAGTTTTTCCATGGAACTTGCAGGACGTACCCTCACTGTTGAGGTTGGCCGTGTTGCAAAGCAGGCAAATGGTGCAGCTTTCATGCACTACGGCGATACTGTTGTTCTTTCTACCGCAACAGCATCTGACAAGCCGAGAGACGGGATCGATTTCTTCCCGTTAAGCGTAGAATATGAAGAAAAATTATACTCCGTAGGAAAAATCCCGGGCGGATTCACAAAGAGAGAGGGAAAGGCATCCGAAAATGCAACCCTTACTTCCCGTGTTATCGACCGTCCGATGCGTCCGTTATTCCCGAAGGACTACAGAAACGACGTAACTCTTGACAACATTGTTATGTCTGTTGACCCGGACTGCAGCCCGGAGCTTACAGCAATGCTCGGTTCTGCGATCGCTACATGCATTTCTGATATCCCGTTCGACGGCCCGTGCGCAATGACACAGGTTGGTTTAATTGACGGTGAGTTCATCATCAACCCGACTTCTGCACAGAAGAAGGTATCTGATCTTGCACTTACTGTTGCTTCCACAAGAGAGAAAGTAATCATGATCGAGGCCGGTGCAAAGGAAGTTCCGGAGCAGACCATGATCGATGCGATCTTCAAGGCACACGAAGTAAACCAGGAGATCATCAAGTTCATCGACCGCATCGTTGCTGAGTGCGGCAAGGAGAAGCACACTTACGAGAGCTGCGCGATCCCGGATGAGCTGTTCGCTGCGATCAAAGAGATCGTTCCGCCGGCTGAGATGGAAGAGGCAGTATTTACAGACGAGAAGCAGAAACGTGAGGAGAACATCCGCCAGATCACAGAGCGTCTCGAAGAGGCATTTGCTGAGAATGAAGAGTGGCTTCCGCTGATCGGACAGGCTGTCTACCAGTATCAGAAGAAGACCGTAAGAAAGATGATCTTAAAAGACCACAAGCGTCCGGATGGCCGCCGCATCGACGAGATCCGCCCGTTAGCTGCTGAGATCGACATCCTTCCGCGTGTACATGGATCCGGTATGTTCACCCGTGGACAGACTCAGATCTTAAATGCCTGCACACTCGCTCCGCTTTCCGAGGCACAGCGTCTTGACGGTCTTGATGAGAATGAGACAACTAAGAGATATATGCACCACTACAACTTCCCGTCCTTCTCCGTAGGCGAGACAAAGCCGTCCAGAGGACCGGGACGCCGTGAGATCGGTCATGGCGCTCTTGCTGAGCGTGCCCTTGTACCGGTACTCCCGAGCGAGGAAGAGTTCCCGTACGCGATCCGTACTGTATCTGAGACAATGGAGTCCAACGGTTCCACATCCCAGGCAAGCATCTGTGCATCTACCCTGTCCCTTATGGCAGCAGGTGTTCCGATCAAGACTATGGTAGCCGGTATCTCCTGCGGTCTTGTAACAGGCGAGACAGACGACGATTACATCGTTCTTACCGATATCCAGGGTCTTGAGGACTTCTTCGGAGACATGGACTTCAAGGTAGGCGGTACTCACGAAGGTATCACAGCGATCCAGATGGATATCAAGATCCACGGTTTAACACGCCCGATCATCGAGGAGGCGATCAGACGCTGCCGTGAAGCAAGACTTTACATCATGGATAACATTATGGCTCCGGTTATCAGCGAGCCGAGAAAGACTCTGTCCAAGTACGCTCCGAAGATCACACAGATCACCATCGATCCGGCTAAGATTGGCGATGTAGTCGGCAAGCAGGGTAAAGTGATCAATAAGATCATCGAGGAGACAGGCGTTAAGATCGACATCACAGATGACGGTGCAGTCAATGTCTGCGGTACTGATCAGGAGATGATCGACAAGGCGATCGCTACGATCAAGAACATCGTGACAGATGTTGAGCCGGGCATGATCTACACAGGTAAGGTTGTCCGCATCATGGAATTCGGTGCATTCGTTGAGCTTGCTCCGAACAAGGATGGTATGGTTCACATCTCCAAGCTTTCTGACAAGCGCGTCGCTAAGGTTGAGGATGTTGTCAACATCGGCGATGAGGTTACGGTAAGAGTCGTTGAGGTTGACCGCATGGGAAGAATCAACCTGACGATGAGACCGGAGGACATGACAGCTGATCTTGAGAAGCTGACTCGTCCGGAGAGACGCGAGAGAAGCGACCGTCCGGAGAAACGTGACGACAGAAGAGGCGGACGCCGCGACGACAGACGTGAGCGTTCTGATAAGAAAGAGGATAACGAGTAATCGAAAACTGGGAAGGTAATGAACAGTTATAGAAGATCACCCGCTATATAAAACATGGGCCGCAGCCTGCAGCGTTTTGCTTTGCAGCCTGCGGCCTGTTTTCGTTTTATAGGAAAGGAGAGTATCATGACATTTACATATCCTGCTGTGTTTACAAAGAAGGAAGACGGAACAGGTTTCCACGCATTTTTCCCGGATCTGGAGATGTGTGAGGCAGATGGCGCTGACTTAGAGGACGCGATCGAGAATGCCCGTGATGCGGCGCAGAACTGGATCAGTGTGGAGCTTGAGGAGTTTGAGGGCGATCTGCCGTTCGCGACTCATGTGGATGATATTGAGCTTGCGGAGAATCAGGTTGCAAAGCAGATCATGGTGAAGATCAAGTTTCTGCCGGACAGCGACTGAGGGAAAAGAACCGGTCGTCTCTGCGCTGAAATGCAGATATGAGGTTATTTTCACGGGCAGGAAGTGCCCGTGGATTGTAACGATGTGAGAGCATCATAATTTCAAGATCCCCGGAATAGGATTGTAACAAAATCCATGATGGGGATCTTATTTTATGTTCAGACGGTTGCCAAAACGCGCGAGAAAGGTGGTTACGGTGCTGGGAGTCCTGATGGTCATTTTGGGCGGGATCGCGGCATTTACTGGATGTCAGTCCGGGGCTTCGGAGGAGAAAAGGGGAGAGGATCTGGAGTTTACGGTCAGCGGGGAGGCGGATATTCCGGCAGCGCTGAAGGAGCTGATCGATAAGAAGAGGGAGAAAGCGTTTAAGCTTACATATGCGGACGGGCAGGAGATGTATATTGTGATCGGTGAGGGACCTCAGAAGGGCGGCGGGTACAGTGTGGCGGTGAAGGCGCTTTATGAGACGGATAATTCGATCGTGATCCGGACGGAGCTTCAGGGGCCGGAGGCCGGGGAGGCGAAGGGGACGGAAGAGTCGTTTCCGGTGTTGATCGTGAGGACGGAGTTTCGGGATAAGCCGGTGGTGTTTCAGTAGGATAGTTTAGCACTTTACTTTAGCGACGAATTCTGTTAAAATACTGGTAATTATTTTGGCGGATCTGCAAGCTGTCCGGAGGGGATTGTGCCGGAACGGGCTGGGTGATCTTTGATGGTTACGGATGAATGACAGAAGGAGAGGAAAAGGATGTTATTGAAGGATATCTGGCTTGATGTTAAGGCGGTGCAGGAGAGGGATCCGGCGGCCAGGAGTGCGCTGGAGGTTCTGTTGTTGTATCAGGGAGTTCATGCGCTGATCTGGCACCGGATCGCTCACTGGTTCTGGACGCATAATATGCGGTTTCTTGGGCGCCTGATCTCTCAGATTGCCAGATTTTTTACTTTGATCGAGATCCATCCGGGGGCAGTTTTAGGACATGGGATCCTGATAGACCATGGATGCGGGATCGTGATCGGGGAGACTACGGTTGTCGGGGATAATTGTACGATCTATCAGGGTGTGACTCTGGGCGGCGTCGGGACCAAGAAGGGAAAGCGCCATCCGACGATCGGAAATAATGTCCTGATCGGAGCCGGAGCGAAGATCCTCGGTGCTTTTGAGGTTGGGGATAATTGTCAGATCGCGGCGAATGCGGTCCTTCTGAAGCCATTGGAGGAGAACAGTACGGCTGCGGGAATTCCGGCGAGGCAGGTGAAGAAGGACGGTCTTCCGGTGAAGGATCCGGCGAAGAAGGTCAATATGGGGCACATCTGTAAGATCCAGGACACGATCGATGAGCTGGAGCGCCGGGTGTGGGAGCTTGAAAAAGAGCTGGAAGAGGCGAAGAAGGAGCTGTAAACAGCAGGTATAAAATGTTAAACGTCATCATACAATTTCCTGAAGCATAAACTGGAAAGGTATGGTGGCGTTTTTATGATGGAACTTTTGAAGAAGCATATCCACATGAATCGTCGCCGGGGGAACGTCACGTCCCAGATGACCCTGGATGACGATTTTAATGTGCCGGATTCCATGGATGATGTGGAGGAGCTGATCATGGAAAACGGGGAGGTAAAGATCGACTCGGTGAAAAATCCCGGTGAGAAGGCGGAGGTGAGTGGAAAGCTGGAGTTTCGGATCCTGTACCGGCGTCCCGGCGGGGAACTCACGGCGCTCGCGGGCAGCATTCCGTTTACGGAGACGGTACATATGCCGGGACTTTCGGAAAATGATTATGTTCAGGCGGGATGGGAGCTGGATGATCTGAACGTGAGTCTCATCAATTCGAGAAAGCTGAATGTCAAGGCACTCGTGACGCTGAACCTCAGGGCGGACGAGATCCGGGACATGGAGGCGGCGTCCGATGCGAAGTTTGACGGTGAGGTCGAGGTGTTAAAGAAGACGCTGACCGTGGCGGCGATCGCTGTGCGGCGGCGGGATACGTTCCGGGTGCGGGAGGTACTTTCAATACCGGGAAATAATCCGGATGCGGAGACTCTTTTGTGGCAGGATATGCGCCTTCAGGATGTGGAGACGAAGCCGCTCGACGGGAAGATCCATATCAACGGAGATCTTCTCGTGTTCGCAGTCTACTCGGCAGGCGGCGGGCAGATGCCGGTGCAGTGTTTTGAGGAGACTGTTCCGTTTTCCGGGGACGTGGAGCTTACGGAGTCGGCGGAGGACATGATCCCGTTTATCACGGTAAAGCTGGTGCACCGGGATCTGGAGCTGCAGCCGGATGCCGACGGGGAGATGCGGGAGATCGCCGTGGACGCGGTCATGGAGCTGGATATCAGGCTCTATGAGGAGGAAGAGGTGGAGCTTTTGAGCGACCTCTATGCGTTGGACCGGGAAGTGATCCCGGAGACAGGCACTGCATGTTTTGATACGCTGGCGGTCCGGAACCAGGCGCGGACAAAGCTCCAGGAGAAGATACAGCTCACCGGGCGACAGAGGATCCTTCAGGTGTGCCATGCTGACGGGGATGTGAAGATCGACGAGGTGCAGATCAGGGAGGACGGGATCCACATGGACGGGGTGCTGGAGGTCCGGCTTCTGTACCTGACGGCGGATGATCAGGCGCCTGTCGGTGCGGCGTCGGAGGTCCTGCCGTTTCATCTGATGGCAGCCGCGGACGGACTGCCGCAGGATGCGGTCTACGAGATCGCGCCGGGGATTTCCGGACTTTCCGCGGTCATGGCAGGCGGGGATGCCGTTGAGGTGAAGGCGCAGATCACGGCGGATGTGCTGGTGCTGACTCCTGTGTGTGTGCAGACTGTGGCAGCGGTGACGGAGGAGCCGCTTGATACAGAGAAGTTAAAGAAGATGCCGGGGATCATCGGATATGTGGTGAAGCCGGGAGATACGCTCTGGAAGATCGCAAGGATGTTCCACACCAGCGTGGAGCGGATCATGGAATTGAATCATCTGACGGACAGCACGATCCGGTCCGGTGACAGGCTGATCCTGGTAAAAACGGTACAGGGCTGAAATTTTTATTTTCCCCGAATGTCTGGTTGCAATTCGGGGAAAATTTTATATAATGGTATGAGTGGGATTTTTGTTACTTTTCGCGGGTAGGAATTTTCTGAACTGAAAATTCCGTATGATACCATTATGGTCGCGGATTTTTTGCGCACGCCGGAAAGAGAAAAGAATTGCTTCCGGAACCTTTCTGATGACGCCGCATAAAATAACAGTATCACAACAGAACAGGGCATCCCGATGCTTTCATATAGATTCCGCAGGCGCTGGCTTTCGGAGGACGGTAATGGATTCCATGGTCCCATTGCCGTTTACATAATATGTAAAAAGACGGAACGCGAAGCATCGGAAGATCGTGCTGCGGTGCGCGGGCAGGGAGTGCCTGGGTACCGGAACCTGAGAAAGAGAGAACGGCAGATGAACTACACATATCTTCTGGAGTGTTCGGACGGAACGCTTTACTGCGGATGGACGAATGATCTGGAAAAGCGGGTGAACGCGCACAATTCCGGGCGCGGCGCAAAATATACGAAACCGCGGCGGCCGGTGCGGCTGGTGTGGTATGAGACGTTCGAGACGAAGGAAGAGGCGATGAGCCGGGAAGCAAAGGTAAAACAGCTTTCCCGGAAACAGAAAGAGGAGCTGGTGGCCCAGGGGCCGAATAACCGGAACACAGGGAGAAAAAATTTATGATTCATACGTTAAAAAAGAAACTGGCAAAGGTACTCTGCGGCGTGCTCGTATTTGCCCAGATGGGGACGATACAGGCGTTCGCGAGACCGGACTGGCCGTCTGATACGGGGATCGAGGCGGAAGCCGGAGCTGTCATGGACGTGGACACGGGAACGATGCTCTTCGGACAGAACAGCCATGTGGAATATTATCCGGCGAGTATCACAAAGATCCTCACGGCGCTTGTAGTGCTGGAGCATGCGGACCTTACCGATACGGTTACTTACTCGGACAAAGCGATGAACTCCGTGGAGGCGGACAGCGGAAATAAGTTAAGCCTCGTGGCTGGCGATACGATGACGGTTGAGGACTGTCTCTATGCGCTGCTTTTGGCGTCCGTGAACCAGGCGGCCAACGCGCTGGCGGAACATGTCGCGGGCAGCATCCCGGATTTCGTGGATATGATGAATGCGAAGATCGCGGAGCTTGGATGCACGGAGAGCCATTTTGCGAATCCGTCAGGACTCAACAATGATGATCAGGTCGTCACTGCGTTCGACATGACAAAGATCGCAGCTGCGGCGTACAGCAATCCGAAGCTTTTAGAGATCAGCTCCGCGAAATCATGGAAGGTCGGTGCGACCACGAACAACCCGGACGGGGTGAGTGTGAGAAATGAGCACCGCCTTGTGATCACGGAGGATACCGAGAGCCCGTACTACTGTCCGGAGGCGGTTGCCGGAAAGACAGGGTATCTTTTAAAAGCGGGAAACACACTCGTTACATACGGAGAGAAGGACGGTAGACGTGTCGTATCTGTTATCTTAAAGGGAAGTCCGAGACAGTATTTTGTAGACGGAAAGAATCTCCTGCAGTTTGGACTGAACCGTTTCCAGAACGTGGACATCGCGGAGAATGAGACAAGATATGTCACAGGCGATGACCAGGTGGATGTCAACGGGACAAGCTATGCACCGTCTGATTTGGCGGTCCAGGCGGGAAAGAAGATCACACTCCCGAAGGATGCGAGCTTTGCGGACGCGGAGCTGAGTCTCGGTGCGGTTCCGGACGGAGCGCCGGAGGGAACGGTCGGCGTCCTGAACTATATTTATAACGAGAGAAAGATCGGATCTGCGTACCTGATGACGAAGGCGGGGGCGGAGGCGCTCGCGGCTGCGGAGGCAGCAGGCGGGACGGAGACCACGGCTGCGGAAGAACCGTCCGAAGAAAGTACGGACGCAGCGGATTCTTCGTCCGACGACGGAAATACCGATGACCAGACAGAGACGGAGACCATGGGAGAAACGGATGTGACGACTGCGGCAGACGGTGAAGACGCGTCGGACCAGGCCGGAAGCGGAGATGTAAGAGCTGCATTCCCGGTGAAGATCGTCCTGATCATTGTGGGGATCCTTGCGGCAGCAGCCCTGATCGGCGGCGGTATCTGGTTCAGGATCCAGAGCAACAAGAAAGAGGCGGAAGCGGAAGCACTCCGGCGTGAAAAGAGAAGGCAGCGTCTCATGGCGGAAGGCGGCGACGCGGAAGCCGAATTTAACCGGCTGCTCGAGGAGAAGCGGAAGCGGGACAAAGAGAGACGGAAACGATAAAAAGACAGGCAGGATCCGGAATATGGATCTTGTGAGGAAAAGCGCCCGGGGTAAGAATCCGGTCATGCATAAGAACAATAATAAAGGAGCAGAGCTTGCTGGCGAAATGCTGGCAGGCTCTGCTTTTTCTGTTTACGCGAACAACGAGCCAAAGCCCGCGCTTGCGCGAGACCTTGGCCGACTGTCGCGATAACAAGGGGAAACTCGCGAAGCGTGTTTTCACTTGTTTCATTTCACAGGAAATGCCGATGGAACTTTCTATGAAACCAGGCAGGATAACCGCCAAAACAGTTCAGAATGACAAAGCAGCCGAAGTCTGCTATACTGAAAAAGGCGCGGTTTTTAGCCGCGCCGGAAATGAAAACAATAGAAATTGGTGTAGTTGGAAAGTTTGTAACTGTTCAGTAGGTCTGCGCATTTACTGCGCTGACCGTAAGAAAACATGGGTTTGAAGGCAAAAATCCCATCGGCGCAGCCGATCTGGAATGGATTTTTGCGTGTAACTTGCCATGCATCCGAAGGGAAGCTCCGGGGGAGGTTCCTGTAGGTGTGAAGGTACTGAACAGTTACGAAAATTTTATGCAGCTGCCACATATCCGTACATCATCATATAGTGGCAGAAGCTTCCGCCCATGACGAAGAGGTGGAAGATCTCGTGGGAGCCGAAGTTTTTGTGCTTTGAGTTGAAGATCGGCAGTTTCAGAGCGTAGATCACGCCGCCGATCGTGTAGATGATCCCGCCGGCGAGGAGCCAGGCGAAAGCGGCAGGAGTCAGGGCTGCGACGATCTGACGGATCGCCATGACGCACACCCAGCCCATCGCGATATAGATCACGGAGGAGAACCACTTCGGGCAGTTGATCCAGAGGGCATTGATGATGATTCCCACGATCGCGATGCCCCAGACGAGGGACAGCATCCGGTATCCGGAACGGTTTCCGAGGACGATGAGGCATACCGGAGTGTAAGTTCCGGCGATCAGGATGAAGATCATCATGTGATCGATCTTTCGGAGAAGTTTATTGACATGCTCCGAGATATCGAAGGTGTGGTAGACCGTACTTGCGGCGTAGAGCAGGATCATACTGACGATGAACACGCTGAGCGCCTTTAAATGCATCGTCCCGGGGACGGATGCGGCTTTTACGAGAAGCGGCGCTGCGGCAGCCATAGCGGCCAGCATTGCGATAAAGTGAGTCAGCGCGCTTCCGGGATCTTTTATTTTCAGTTCCATAATCATTCCTCCAATCATGTGAATGAGTAACCTGTATTAAATACCAGAAACATGACATGTAGTTTTGAAAACTACTTATCATGTTTGAATATACTATACCACTTACGATAAAAATATGCAAGGGGAAATATTTTGATGTTAAAAGTATTATACGAGGATGACGAGATCATCGTCGTCGTAAAGCCGGCGGGAGTGGAATCCCAGGCGGCAAAACGATTCGCGCCGGATATGGTGAGTGAGGTAAAAAAACACCTGGTTATCAACAAATCATGCACACCGGGGAAGGAACCGTATGTGGGAGTTATCCACAGACTGGACAAGCCGGTTTCCGGTGTAATGGTGTACGCGAAGACGAAACGGGCAGCAGCGGCTTTGAGTGAGCAGGTTCAGAGCCATAAGATGAAAAAAATCTACACGGCAGTTGTCTACGGAAAGCCTGTGAATACGGTGGATAACTATGTGGATTATCTGGTGAAAACACCGGACGGGAATTATTCACAGGTTGTGGATAAGGGGATAACCGGAGCAAAGAAGGCGGAGCTCTCCTATGAGGTGTTAAAAACGATCGATGGGGAAGAGAATGGGATGCCCGGAAAAGGGCTGAGTCTCGTAAAAGTTGCATTAAAGACCGGAAGACATCACCAGATCCGTGTGCAGATGGCGTATCATGGAACGCCGCTTTATGGGGATATGAAGTATGGCATGGCGGCAGAAAAAAGAACATCAGCCGGAAATTTTTGCGGACAGAGAGAGTCGATCGCCCTTTGCGCATCATCGCTGACTTTTTTCCATCCGGTGACAAAAAAAGAAATGACGTTTGCGATGGAACCGGCGGGCGGTGTGTTCCAGCTTTTCAGGTGATGTGACCGCCCGGGGAATGCGATTCATGGAAAAAATGGAACAGGGAACCTGTTATCAGCGCGCATAGCAGGCGGATTTTGGACCATACTATGAGCAGTACAAAGGAAGTACAGAACAGAAAACAGGTGATTCCATGGTAAGCCCTGGGAAAGACTGAAGAAATATTTTAACAAGAGCAAGTAAGTCTCACGCTTTTGCTGCGTAAAGTAATAAGCAGTGGCAGGAAACTTGCACTGAGGATCACAGGGCGGGATGCAAAGGATCCCGGTGGATTTTCCTCCCTGTGGTCCTTACGCAAAAAATGACAGATTGTCTTGCAAAATATGCTGTGATACAATGATGAAAACAGGCCAGTGAAAAATATACATATGCAGGAGGATGAAATCCATGACAGAAGATACCTTTACGATCAGAAAAGCAGCTCCGGCCGATCTTCCGAGAATCCATGAAATCTACGCGGCCGCCCGCCAGTTCATGCGTGACCACGGGAATTTCAGCCAGTGGGACGGCGAAGATGCTCCGGAGCGTCTGCTTCCGGGGGATATTGAAGCAGGAAATCTGTACGTTCTCGAGGAAGCAGGCGAGATCCATGCGGCCTTTGCTTTTATCATCGGCGCAGACCCATGCTACGCGCTGATTGAGCAGGGCGAGTGGAAATCCGATGCCCCATACGCCGCGGTACATCGTGTCGCGAGCGACGGAACCCTTCACAATGTCATCGGGCGGATCATGGATTTTGCAAAATCCAACATCTCCCATATCAGGATCGATACCCACGAACATAATAAAGTCATGCAGAAAGCCCTGGAAAAACAGGGATTTGAGAGATGCGGGATCATTTACGTTCCGGATGGAACACCGCGGATCGCGTTTGAGTGGATGAAGTGAGATTGTTCGAAGAGCGCGGGAACAGGAACGATAAAACGTAATGATACCAGGATACCGAGTAGGCCATAGAGCTTAGTCGGTATCTTTTTAATATAATTGTCAACCATATAAAAACAATAGGTTGACAATGCGAAAATTCTGTGATAAGCTCCTTCTCAGTTCTTCTCTGTGATACCACCCGGGATCTGAGGATGGCGGCGGCTGTCCCAGAAGGTATGGGAGAGACGGGAAAAGCATGCGCATGTGCAGAAAGCTGAGACGCTCCGGATCGCTGGAGATTTCAGACATTTCAAGGGAAAATGTTCCGGATTGCCGGGACGTTCATGTATTTGAGGAGGAAATCATTTTGAAGCGTATGAAAACAAAAGACCTTGTGCTGTGCGCGATGTTTGTCGCGCTGATCGCAGTCGGGGCATTTATCAAGGTTCCTGTTCCGGTCGTTCCGTTTACCCTGCAGTTTCTGTTCACTATGCTGGCCGGGCTTCTTCTCGGCCCCGGAAACGGGGCGCTGGCGGTCGTGATCTACATCGTGCTGGGCCTGGCGGGACTCCCAATCTTTACGCAGGGCGGCGGGCCTGGCTACATCTTTCAGCCGAGCTTCGGGTACATCATCGGATTTGCGGCGGCCGCTTATGTGACCGGACGGATCGCGAATGAGAAAAGTCATCCCGGCTACGGACGGCTTCTGGCAGCAAATTTCATCGGCCTTTTTATCGTCTATGCGTTCGGCATGGTCTACTATTATGTGATCAGTAATTTCGTGCTGAACACGCCGATCGGTCTGTGGCCGCTGTTTTTATACTGCTTCTTGCTGGCAGTTCCGGGGGATATCGCGCTGTGCATTCTGGCTGCGGCGATCGGAAAACGGATGATCCCGATGATCAGGGAAGGGAGACTTGGATAAGAGATGAGCAGAAATATTTTTATCACAGGCACGGGAACCGATGTCGGAAAGACGTATGTGACTGGTTTGATCGTGAAAAAGCTGAAGGAGAGCGGAGCGGACGCGGCCTACTATAAGGCGGCAATGAGCGGGAATGAGAGGCGCCCGGACGGCAGTCTGATCCCGGGGGATGCTCTTCAGGTAAAAACAATGTCGGGGATCTGTCAGCCGCTGGAGGAGATGTGTCCGTACGTCTATGAGACGGCAGTCTCCCCGCATCTGGCATCGCGGCTGGAGGGAAATCCGGTCCGGATGGAAACGGTACTGGAAAAGTTCCATGAAGTCTGTGAAAAATACGAATATGTGACCGTGGAGGGAAGCGGCGGGATCCTGTGTCCGCTCTGCTTCGATGAGGCAGATCTCCGCCTCCCGGATGTTGTAAAAGCCTGTGACCTTGGCTGCCTGATCGTTGCGGACGCGGGGCTTGGAACGATCAACGGCGTGGCGCTGACTGCATATTACCTCAAAGAACAGGGGATCGCTTTGAAGGGGATCATTTTAAACCACTACAGACAGGGAGACGTGCTCTGTGAGGACAACCGGAAAATGTGTGAATTTTATACAGGAGTTCCGGTCATCGCCTGTGTGGCGGATGGTGACACGGAACTTTCCATCGGGGCGGAGGAATTGAAGTCCTTATATGACGATGGGAAATCATGCAGCGCGAAACAGGCGGAGCAGGAAACAAAGATGAGATAAGGAGAAGAGAAAAATGATCTGGTATCCATATGAACAATTAAAGACAATGAAGGCACCGTACGAGATCGTGGACGCAAACGGGGTGTACCTGTATACAAAGGATCAGAAAATGATCGATTCCGTTTCCTCTTGGTGGAGCGTGATCCATGGATATAAGAATCCCGTCATCAACCAGGCGATCATCTCCCAGGTGGAAAAGTTTTCCCACGTCATGCTCGGCGGACTGACCCATGAGCCGGCGAGAAAACTTTCGGAAAAGCTGGCATCCTGGCTTCCGGGAGATCTTGACTACTGTTTCTTCTCGGACTCCGGCAGTGTGGCAGTCGAGGTTGCGTTAAAAATGGCGCTTCAGTACTACATGAACCGCGGGGATGAAAGGAGAACGATGATCCTGGCTCTGGAACACGCCTACCATGGAGACACTTTTAAGACGATGGAAGCTGGGGATGATGAAGATTATCATTTCGTGCTGAAGGCGTACGGGGCAAGCCCATATGTCGTCCATATCCCGACGGAGATCACGGCGCTGGAGCAGGCGTTTGAGACATACCATGACCGGCTGAACTGTGTATTGGTGGAGCCGCTCCTCCAGGGAGCCGGAGGCATGCGGATGTATGATGTCTCATTCTTAAAAAAGGCGCGGGAGCTCTGTGACCGGTACGGTGTGCTCCTGATCTTTGATGAGGTGGCGACCGGATTCGGGCGGACCGGAAACCGCTTCGTGGCGGATCTTGTCCTTCCGGACATCCTGGTTCTCGGAAAGGCTCTGACAGGCGGATATATCGGCCATGCCGCTACCGTGGCGAACCGGAAAGTATTTGAAGGCTTTTACGATGACGTTCCGGAACATGCCCTGATGCATGGACCGACCTTCATGGGAAATGCGCTGGCCTGCAGCGCGGCTCTTGCATCGATCGAGCTGTTTGAGACGCAGAATTACATGGAAAAGATCAGAAAGATCGAGGAGATCACACGCCGCGAGATGGCAGGTTTCACAGACCCGAGGATCCGGGAAGTCCGGATCATGGGCGGATGTGTCTGCGTTGAGGTCTACGATCCGGCCGTTCTGAAAGGATATCAGGAGTATGCTTACCAGAGAGGTGTATTCAGCCGTCCATTTTTAAATTACCTCTACGCGATGGTTCCGTATGTGATCAAAGAGGAGGAACTGGTACAGGTCCTTCAGTGCATGAAGGATTGGTTTGCAAGGTAGACATGTGAGGCAGTGCGGCAGTCATGCAAAAAATTCCTGTTAAGATTTACAAAGCAGGGCCCTTATGCTATAATTTATAGTCGCGATGGACTTTTTTGCCGGAAAGCGGGAGTTACATCGAAAAAGTAAAAATTATGTACAGGAAAATTAAAGAAAGGCGAAGAGCCCTGCATGGAAAGGTTCTTCGAACAGGGATTAAAATAAAATGAAGCTTGGGATCGTCGGTCTGCCGAACGTAGGAAAAAGTACCTTATTTAACTCATTGACAAAGGCGGGTGCAGAATCCGCGAACTATCCGTTCTGTACTATCGACCCGAACGTGGGCGTTGTACCGGTACCGGATTTCCGTTTAAAACTTTTAACAGACCTCTATCACTCTGAGAAGACAACACCGGCTGTAATCGAGTTCGTTGATATCGCCGGCCTCGTAAAGGGCGCGTCCAAAGGTGAGGGACTTGGAAACCAGTTTCTTGCAAATATCCGTGAGGTTGACGCGATCGTTCATGTTGTCCGCTGCTTTGAGGACCCGAACGTCATCCATGTAGACGGAAGCGTTGACCCGCTCCGCGACATCGAGACGATCAACCTGGAGCTGATCTTCTCAGATATCGAGCTCATCGACCGCCGGATCGCAAAGATGGGAAAAGGCGCAGCTTCCAACAAGGCACTCGCGAAGGAATTAAATATCTTAAAGGCCGTAAAGGAACATCTTGAGAACGGCAACCTTGCAAAGAGCTTCGAGTGCGAGGACGAGGAGGAGCAGGCATTTGTCGCATCTCTCGACCTTCTCACCTGGAAACCGGTGATCTTCGCAGCGAACGTAGGTGAGGATGATCTCGCAGATGACGGTGCTTCCAACCCGCATGTACAGGCTGTCCGCAAGTTCGCGGCAGAAAACGACAGTGAGGTATTTGTCGTATGTGCCCAGATCGAGGAAGAGATTTCTGAACTCGACGATGATGAGAAGAAGATGTTCTTAGACGACCTCGGATTAAAAGAGTCCGGTCTTGACAAACTGATCGCTGCAAGCTACCGTCTCCTTGGCCTGATCAGCTATCTGACAGCAGGAGAGAAGGAGACACGTGCATGGACCATCAAGGTTGGCACAAAAGCTCCGCAGGCAGCAGGAAAGATCCACTCCGACTTCGAGCGCGGATTCATCAAGGCAGAGGTTGTCAACTACAAGGATCTTTTAGACTGCGGTTCCTACAACGGTGCGAAGGAGAAAGGTCTTGTCCGCATGGAAGGTAAGGATTACGTGATGAAGGATGGAGATGTTGTTCTCTTCCGCTTTAACGTATAATTTTCGGCTGGATGACAGGCTTGTTATAACAGATGGAGTAGCTGCGGAAAGTCCGAAAGCTTCCTGTGCGGATTGCAAGATCACAGGAACTGAACAGTTGTTATAAAGAAATATAAGAAAAGCCATGGAATGCGTATCATGTACGATTCCATGGCTTTTTTTGATCAAAATTTGTCTCAGTCAGATAAAACTCCCACATCTTTTGGATGTTAAGTAACACCAATTTGTCTCAGCTGCGTCCAATCTCCGGCTGAGATAAACACTCCTCGAAGGCGCATATGTCTGGAAGACAATGGGGTGCGCCGATCGAAACGGAGCGCAGAGCGCAATGTTCTGAAAGAAAGTTGTTGACTTTCACTAACTGAAATGGAGAGGAGTCTGTGCTGCCTTCTTCTATCTGTGCATGATCTCCCACACGGTGGAGACATAAAGCCGCAGCCCCGTGAGCAGGGACGACTCATCAAAATTAAAATGATCATTGTGGTGCGGAGCAGCAATATTGGAGCCGATGCACATATAAGCAGCCTTTCCGCCGTGGGACTGGACTTTTGCCATCAGGTAGGTGGCATCCTCAGACCCGGAGAAAGCGGCTTCCTTTACATAATTGGTGATCTCCGGGATTCTCGCGGCTCCGGCCCTGATGAACGGTTCCAGCTCTGCACTGCTGTCGGCACTCGAAGCGCTGCCCATGATCTTTGTATCCACGGAGCAGTCGAACATTTCGGCGGCCCCGTTTACCGCGTTCATCGCCTTTTTCAGGACAAGCTCCTGAATATCGGCGGTCTCCCCGCGTGTCTCAAAGCGGATCATGGCGTCCGCCGGGACCACATTCCGTCCGCTTCCGCCCTGGATCGTTCCGACGTTGATCCGGGATGCGCCTCTGGAGTCCTGGCAGGCGGTGTGCATGGCGAGAGTTGCCGAGCATGCCGCAAGGATTGCATTTTTTCCGTCCTGCGGGGACATTCCAGCATGAGCGGAGACTCCCTTAAATTCGGCATCGACCTTCGTTGTGGAGAGAAATCCTTTTGAGAGGGCGACGAGGGAACCGGTATTCCATCCCATCCCGAGGTGTCCGGTGAGAAGATAGTCCACATCATCGAGGATCCCGCCTTCCGCGATCGACTGTGCGCCGCGGACTCCTTCCTCGGCGGGCTGGAAGATGACTTTGATGGTCCCGCAAAGATCATTTTTGATCTCATTCAACGCGATACAGGTGTGGAGTCCCAGGGATGCGTGTCCATCATGACCGCACGCATGCATGGAGCCGTCATGGATCGAGCAGAATCCGTCTTTCACAGGCTGGCGGTCCGCATCGGTGCTCTCAGTGACATCGTTACAGTCGATATCAAAGCGGAGTGCGAGGACAGGTCCCGGCGTTCCGGTCTCGATCACGGCGCAGAGACCGGTGAAACCGTCCATTTTTTCGATGATTTCCGGGTCGGCGCCCTCTGCAAGCGCCCGGTCGATGGCGCTTTTCCGAACGCTTTCAGACGGGTAAGCCCAGAGATAATCCTTGTTGATGATCTCTTTTCCGTATTTCACCGGGATCCCGTGTTCCTTTAACTTCTTAATAAGAAGCGCGGTGGTGCGGTATTCGAGCCAGCCGGTCTCCGCGTGTCTGTGAAGATCGCGGCGCGTCCGGATCATGGAAGGTTCATATGATTTCAGTGTATCGAGATAGGATTGAATGTCCATGGCTGTTCCTCCTTGTAAGGGATAAATTCAGATGAATGTTTTCGAGTATTGTGGGAGCACGAAGTGCGGAACAATACGGTATCACAAGGGGTCAAAACCTTTTGACCCCAACATCTTATGGTTTCAGTATAAAAACTTATAAAATTGATGTCAATGGAAAGTATAAAATATACCGTAACAGGATTTTGCCGATGCTTCACATTCCGAATCGGCAAAACCCGCGGCCACAACGGTATCATACGGAATTTTCAGTTCAGAAAATTTCTGCCCGCGAAAAGTAACCGGAAAGTTCCACAGGAATCGTCAACTTTTGTCGAATAAACATGAGGAGTGTCTGGCGAATCTGTTTGCTTTTTGCATGTTTTCGGAGTAAAATAAAACTCACCAAAGAAATAAAGGAGAAAAAATACGATATGACAGGAGCAGATGTAAGCTTCGTTCACCTCGGGATCACGATCCCGCATATGGTGAAGAGCTTTTCGATCGGAGGGATCTCCTTCGCATACTACGGGCTGATCATCGGGATCGGTATGATCATGGGACTTCTGGTCGCCCAGTCCGACGCGAAGCGCAGGGGACAGGATCCGGATATTTATGTTGATTTCGCACTCTACGGGATTATCTTTTCCATCATCGGAGCGCGGATCTACTATGTTTTCTTTCAGTGGGGATATTACAAAGACCACCTGCTGGAGATCGTGAATTTAAGGAAAGGCGGACTTGCGATCTACGGGGGAGTGATCGCCGGGATCCTGACGCTGCTCGTATTTACGAAAAAACGCCATCTTTCCTTTTTGTCCATGGCAGACAGCGCCTGCCTCGGACTTGTAACCGGACAGATGATCGGACGATGGGGAAACTTTGTGAACTGCGAGGCCTTTGGCCGTTATACGGACTGTCTGTTTGCCATGCGGCTCAAACGTAGTATCGTGAATGAAAGCATGATCTCACAGAACCTCCTCGACCATCTGATCCTTGACAACGGGATCGAGTACATTCAGGTCCATCCGACGTTCCTCTATGAATCACTGTGGAATTTCGGACTTCTGATGTTTATGCTCTGGTTCCGCAAACGGAAAACGTTCACGGGGGAAATGCTTTGTATCTATCTTGCCGGATACGGGATCGGAAGAACATGGATCGAAGGCTTGCGGACGGATTCTCTCCTGATACCGGGTACCGGGATTGCGGTATCCCAGGCGTTATCTGTTGTGCTGGCGACGGTATCTCTTGTGGTACTGATCTACCACAGGAGAAAAGCGTTCGCCCAGAGAAAGGGAGCAAACTGATATGGAGAGCAGGGAAGAACTGGTAAATCGGATCGAAGAGGCGAGAAAACGCCTGAACGGAAGCATTGATGGAAAAGAGGCATATGATCTGATCTACCGGTATAGTGTGGAGCTTGACCGGCTGATCGAAGAGTATATGGATGCGGGATATTAAAGTCCGCAGTACATAAAAATCGAATATACACCTGATGAAATGAAAAAAGCTGTCCGGATGGGCAGCTTTTTTCATTTCATCAGGAAAATTCCTTTGCTTAGGTGTGAAATCAGTCACAGGCAGAGGGATCCGGCGCAGTTATATCCGGCACATATGGGATCTTTTCTGTGGAAAACTCTGAAAATATCCGGTTTTACACCGTTTCCCCGGCATGTGGATAACTAAAAAAGCGCACCTCCTTTTATACATGAAAAAGTGAAAAATTCCTTGCTATTTTAAAGTAAATGTACTAAGATTACATTAGAAGTGGTGGAAAGTGGATAAAAGTGGTTTAAAATGGTGGATCGGTGGATAAAAAACAGTCGCCGTCCAACGGGGAGAGTCATGTTCATAGGGGAGTACAGTCACACAATCGATGCAAAAGGTCGTCTGATCGTCCCTTCCAAATTCCGTGAGCAGCTGGGCGATGAGTTCGTTGTGACAAAGGGATTGGACGGGTGTCTCTTCGTGTACGAAAATTCCGAATGGAAATCCTTTGAAGAAAAACTCCACGCACTTCCTCTTACGAATGCCAATGCCAGAAAGTTTTCAAGATTTTTCCTGGCAGGAGCCTGCGCCTGCGAGGTGGACAGGCAGGGAAGGATCCTGATCCCTTCTGTTTTAAGAGAATTCGCACATCTGGAAAAAGACGTTGTCTTAGTTGGCGTCGGAAGCCGGATCGAGATCTGGAATAAGGCAGTCTGGAACGAGAAGAATGTCTATGATGACATGGAAGAAATTGCAGAAAATATGGAAGGTCTTGGCATATGATTTTTGAACACAAATCAGTCCTGCTGATGGAGACCGTCGACAGTCTGAACGTAAAACCGGACGGTATTTACGTGGACGGAACACTGGGCGGCGGCGGACATGCATACGAAGTATCGAGGAGACTTGGCGAAAACGGACGCCTGATCGGGATCGATCAGGACGCGGACGCGATCGCGGCTGCGACAGAGCGCCTTCTCCCATTTAAAGATAAAGTGACGATCGTCAGAAGCAACTACAAAAATATCCGGGAAGTGCTCTTTAACCTTGGAATCGAAAAGGTGGACGGCATTTACCTGGATCTTGGCGTGTCTTCCTACCAGTTAGACACGGCGGACCGTGGATTCTCCTACCGGGAGGATGCCCCGTTGGACATGAGAATGGACCAGAGAAACGATAAGACAGCGGCGGACATCGTAAACGGATACAGCGAGATGGAGTTGTATAAGATCATCCGTGATTACGGTGAGGACCGCTTTGCGAAGAATATCGCGAAGCATATCGTGAGAGAGCGGGAGATCCACCCGATCGAGACGACACTGCAGCTCGCGGAGATCATCCGCGGTGCGATCCCTGCAAAGATCCGCGCAGAGGGCGGACATCCGGCAAAACGGACATTCCAGGCGATCCGCATCGAACTGAACCATGAGCTGGATGTGTTGAACGATTCCATTGACACGATGATCGATCTCTTAAATCCGGGTGGACGCCTCTCGATTATTACGTTCCACTCTCTGGAGGACAGGATCGTAAAGACGAGATTCCGGACCAATGAAAATCCATGTATCTGCCCGCCGGACTTCCCGGTGTGCGTGTGCGGAAGAAAGAGCAAAGGCCGTGTCGTGACGAGAAAACCGATCGTCCCGTCGGAAGAGGAACTGGAAGAGAACAGAAGATCAAAGAGCTCGAAGCTTCGTGTGTTTGAGAGAAGCTAGAGAGCATCGCAAAAGAAGAATCCTATATAACTGTGAAGATACTGAGCAGTTACAGCCATTTTTAGAAAGGAAGTGATGGTATGGCAGCAAGGAGACGGAGAAGAGCCCCACAGGCAACCGAATATGTAGAGGGAAATACTGTCCGCAAGATCGAGCGTGCTCCGCAGTATGAGGGGCAGGAAAGAAGAAAGCAGAAGAAACGGAATTCATCCCATACCGTTACAGTTCGGAGAAATCAGGAAAAAGCGCTTCAGATGAATCTTTTTTCCGTATTACTGCTGACAGCGGCTATGATCTGCACGCTGTATATCTGTGTGAGCTATTTAAAGCTCCAGTCTTCCGTGACGGCGAGACTGAATCACATTGAAAGCCTGGAGGAGAGTATTGAAAAGCTGAAAGGGGACAACGACGCCCTTCTTACAAGGATCAACACGTCGGTGGACCTGGATTATGTGTATAAGGTAGCAACAGAGGAGCTGGGAATGGTTTATGCCAATAAGGACCAGGTCCGCTTATACAATAAGACGGAAAGCGAGTATGTAAGACAGTATGAAGACATCCCGGAACGGTAATAATAAAAGAGTTTTTACCATGAGTATGAAAGAAAAGCTGGCGGTTACGGTTCTCGTAACGACGCTGGCTTTGTTTGGTCTTGTCGTTGTTTTATACCGGATGATCAAGGATAAAAACGCAGACTACACCCAGATCGTATTGAACCAGCATTCCTCCTATGACAGCCGGACGATCCCGTACCGCCGCGGTGATATCGTGGACAGAAACGGAACGTATCTGGCGACGAGCGAGAAGGTCTACAACCTGATCCTCGACCCGAATCAGATCAACCAGGATAAGGATAACTATCTGGAGCCGACGGTGTCCGCCCTCTGCGAGGTGTTCGGGTACGACCGGGCGGACCTGATGGCTGTGATCTCCGCAAACGAGAATTCCTACTATGTGCCGTATGAGAAGCAGATCTCTGCGGATAAGAAGGAAGAATTCGAGGCAAAGAAGAAGGAACTGAATGATGCCTACGCAAAGTCGAAGGATGACAGCGGAAAGAAGGTCAAAGGTGTCTGGTTTGAGGATGAGTACCGGAGATTTTACCCGTACAACACGCTGGCCTGCAATGTGATCGGCTTTTCCTATGATAACGGAAAACAGGGAAGCGGCGGGATCGAGCAGTATTACAACGACCAGCTGACAGGAACAAACGGAAGAGAGTACGGCTATCTGGATGATGAGGCCAACATGGAGAAGGTCATCAAGTCCGCCGAGAACGGAAACACGATCGTTTCCACCATCGACGTGAACATCCAGCGCATCGTGGAAAAATATATCGATGAGTGGATGAGCGGGATCGGAAGCAAGACCGCGGCTGTCATCGCCATGGACCCGAGAAACGGCGAGATCCTTGCCATGTCCTCCAACAGGAGATTCGACCTGAATAATCCGAGAGATCTGAGCAGCGCCTACTCCCAGGAGGAGATCGCTGCCATGACGGATGAAGGCAGGATGGATGCCTGGAACCAGATGTGGAGAAACTACTGTGTAAACGATACCTACGAGCCGGGTTCCCCGGCAAAGCCGATGACAGTTGCAGCCGGTCTGGAGGAGGGCGTGATCGGACAAAACGATACATTCCTCTGTGACGGCGGACAGGATGTCGGCGGATACAGGATCAAATGTGTCAGCATCTATGGACACGGGATCCTCACGGTAGAGCAGTCCCTGATGAAATCCTGCAACGATGTCATGATGCAGATCGCGGCAAAACTCGGGATCCAGCGCTTTGCGAAATATCAGAAATTATTCGGTATGGGCCAGAAGACCGGGATCGATCTTCCGGGTGAGGCGTACGGACTGATCTACAATTCCGACAATATGGGACCGACGGACCTTGCGGTAAACTCTTTTGGACAGAGTTATAACTGCACGATGATCCAGATGGCAGCGGCATTCGCCTCTGTCATCAATGGCGGTTCCTACTATGAACCGCATGTGGTAAAACAGATCGTGAATGATCAGGGATCAGTCGTCAGAAAGATCGAGCCGAACCTGGTTCGGGAGACGGTATCCGAGTCCACCAGCGAATTTATCCGTCATGCACTGTTCATGACCGTCGATGACGAGGAAGGAACCGGAAAAGCGGGACGTGTTGCCGGATATAGGGTCGGCGGAAAGACAGGAACAGCGGAGAAGCTTCCGCGTTCTGCACACAACTATCTCGTATCTTTCTGCGGCTTTGCACCGGCGGATGATCCGCAGCTTCTTGTATATGTGGTCATCGATACCCCGAACCTTCCAGGAAAAGAGCAGGCGCACAGTACATTCGCTACAGAGGTTTTCCAGAAGATCATGACGGAGGCTCTTCCTTACCTGAATGTGTTCCCGGATACAGATACCGCAGCGGAGGACGCAAGTCTCGCGGACCAGAGTGAGGGGATCACGAACAACAATGAAGGCGGACTGGAGCCCGGAACAGGAGAGACTGAGGCGGAGACAGAAGCGCCGACGGACGCTGACGGAAATGTGATCCCGCAGGAGACAACACCGCAGGATGAAGTGGTCCCGTTTGATGACGGTCTCGGGCTGCCGGATGATATGCCGGCGGACACTTCCGATGGTTCAGATGCGGGCACAGCGGAAGCCCAGAGCATGGAAGCCGTTCAGGAGACGGAGACTGTGCAGGACGGAGCGGAAGAGACGATGGAGACGACGCAGGCTGCGCAGTAATTCCGGTGAAGACCGGTCAGCTTATGCCTGCTGCATGGAATTACGCAAACGATAAGCCGGAGTCCGCGCAATGCGCAGGGCTCTGGCTGCTGTCACAATAATGGGGAAATGCGCGGAGCGTGTTTTGCCACGTGGGGAGAAGACGATGAACAGAGAGATGGATATGGCAGAGGTTTCCGACGGAAAACTCTATGGCCTGGATGATATGGTGAAGGCGGACTGCGCCGGGTGCGAGGGCTGCCACGCCTGCTGTACCGGGATGGGGACCTCCGTGGTCCTCGATCCTTTTGACGCGTACCGCATGACAGCCGGGACCGGAAAAACGTTTGAGGCGCTTTTGGCGGGACCGCTGGAGTTAAATGTGGTGGACGGGATCATTCTCCCGAACCTTAAAATGAGCGGTGAGGAAGAGACCTGTTCTTTTCTGGACGCAAATGGACGATGCACGATCCATGCGTACCGTCCGGGGATCTGCCGACTGTTTCCTCTCGGAAGGATCTATGAGGACGGCGGATTCCGCTATTTTTTACAGGTCTACGAGTGTGCGAAGGAGACCCGCGCCAAAGTAAAAGTCAGGAAATGGATCGATATGCCGGAGCCAAAGCGCTATGACGCTTTTGTCTGTACCTGGCATTATTTTTTAAAGGATCTGGAGCGCGTGATCGGGAAAGATACGTCCGGACAGGCTGCGAAGACGATCAGCCTGTATCTGATCCGGCAGTTTTACCTGTCTCCTTATAAAAAAGAAGAGGATTTTTATCCGCAGTTTGAGGAGAGACTTACCGGGGCGAAACGGGCTATGGCCGGATTCCTTGCGATGTAGCGGATCGAACGGGAAAGAGGAAAATGCAGACCGGAAGCTGAGAACATGGATTTTTGCGCATGATAAAACGGGAAGTCCCGTATATTAGTTACCAAGACTTTTTATTGAAAGTTTTGGAGATGGCGGAATTTCTGACATATCACAGGAAAAAAATCCTGGTCGTTTTTGTGATCTCGGCGCTCCTGATGACAGGCTTATGTGGACAGCTGGGGTTCCTGATGATCGCAAGATCGGATCATTACAGCAAAATGGCGGATGCGCTCCATGAGCGGGAACGGACCATCAAGGCCTCCAGGGGTGAGATCGTGGACCGGAACGGGACCGTGATCGCGGCGAACCGGACGGTCTGCACGGTGTCCGTGATCCACAATCAGGTGAAGGAGCCGGAGAAAGTGATCCGGGAGCTTGCGCGGATCCTGGATCTTTCCGAGGAGGAAGTCCGGAAAAAAGTGGAAAAGTGGTCTTCCAGGGAGATCATCCGGACGAATGTGGAAAAGTCGGTGGGGGACGAGATCATGAATCTCGGACTTTCCGGCGTAAAAGTCGATGAGGACTACAGGCGCTATTATCCTTACGGAAGTCTCGCATCCAAAGTTCTTGGATTTACAGGGGCGGACAATCAGGGGATCATCGGTCTGGAAGTCATGTACGAGAAATATCTGAAGGGACAGGACGGTCTGATCCTGGCACTCTCAGACGCGAAAGGGACAGAACTTCAAAATGCCGCGGAGGAGCGGGTGGAACCGATCCCCGGAAATACCCTGACCGTGAGTCTGGATGTGAATATCCAGAAGTACGCGGAGCAGGCTGCATACCAGGTCATGGAGAAAAAAGGTGCAAAGGCGGTCTCCATCATCATCATGAATCCTCAGAACGGAGAGATCTACGCGATGGTGAATGCGCCGGAATTTGACCTGAACGACCCGTTTTCATTGAGCGGGGAAAGCAGCGGACTCACAGGGGCAGAGCTTCAGGATGCGCGGAACAAAATGTGGAGGAACCGCTGTATCAACGATACGTATGAGCCGGGATCCACATTTAAGATCATCACAGCCGCTGCCGGACTTGAGGCCGGAGTGGTCCATCTGGACGATAAATTTTCCTGTCCGGGATTCCGGATCGTGGAGGACCGGAAGATCCGCTGCCATAAAGTCGGCGGACATGGTGCGGAGACATTCCTCCAGGGCGCGATGAATTCCTGCAATCCGGTATTCATCGACGTGGGACAGAGACTCGGCGTGGATTCGTTCTACCACTATTTTGAACAGTTCGGACTTCTCGGAAAGACCGGGATCGATCTTCCGGGCGAGGCGGCGACGATCATGCATAAAAAGGAAAATATGGGGTTAGTCGAACTTGCGACGGTTTCCTTCGGTCAGTCTTTCCAGATCACACCCATCCAGCTCATCACGACGGCCTCCTCCATCATAAACGGGGGAAGGTGGATCACACCGCACTTCGCGGTCAGTGCGGAGAGCACGGACGGGATGTTTTACAGGACATTTTCTTACCCGGAAAGGACCGGCGTCGTATCGGGATCCACGAGTGAGACCATGCGCTATATTTTAGAGCAGGTGGTAGCGGAGGGTAGCGGAAAACGAGCAAAGCTCCCGGAATACCGGATCGGCGGAAAGACGGCGACATCCGAAAAGCTCCCGAGAAGCTTAAAGAAGTATATTTCTTCTTTCCTGGGTTTCGCGCCGGCGGATGATCCTCAGGTGATCGCCCTGATCACGATCGATGAGCCGGTGGGGATCTATTACGGCGGCACGATCGCGGCTCCGGTGATCGCGGATATCTTTTCAAATATCCTGCCGTATCTGGATGTGGAAAGAGTGGATCCTGCCGATCCGGAATGAATTTTTGCGCGTGGGCGTGAAGGTACGGAACAGATACAAATTTCGATTGATTATTAAGAGAAAAGGACGTATACTATTTACGCGGCAGACCGGAAAATGTGATGAAAAACAGGCCGGTCCCGCGATATTTACATAGGAAGTATGAGGTGCAACTGGAAATATGAGGTTCAGTATGGTAAATGAGACAATCCTGGCGATCATTATCGCCTTTGCGATCAGCGCGGCGCTCTGCCCGGTGGTGATCCCTTTCCTTCACCGCCTGAAATTCGGGCAGCAGGTCCGCGATGACGGCCCGCAGAGCCATTTAAAGAAACAGGGAACTCCGACAATGGGAGGACTCATTATTCTCACGGCGACCGTGATCACATCCTTATTCTATATCAAGAGCTATCCGAGGATCATTCCGATCCTGTTCGTGACAGTCGGATTCGGGATCATCGGTTTCCTGGACGACTACATCAAAATCGTCATGAAGCGGTCGGAAGGACTGAATCCGATCCAGAAACTCATCGGTCAGTTTATCATTACCGGGATCTTCACCTATTATCTGATGACCTCCGGGGATGTGGGAACAGGAATGCTGATCCCGTTCACCGGCGGATTTGAGAACGGATATTATCTGAATCTCGGCTGGCTGTTTGTCCCGGCGGTATTCTTTATCGTTCTCGGTACAGACAACGGCGTAAACTTTACGGATGGACTCGACGGACTCTGCACGAGCGTGACGATCCTCGTAGCGACCTTCTTTACAGTGGTCGCGATCGGCGAGGACAGCGGGATCAGCCCGATCACCGGTGCGGTAGTCGGAAGTCTGTTGGGATTTTTACTGTTCAACGTATATCCGGCGAAGGTCTTTATGGGAGATACAGGTTCCCTGGCTCTCGGCGGTTTCGTGGCATCCAGCGCGTTTATGATGCAGATGCCGATCTTTATCGCACTTGTCGGTCTGATCTACCTGGTGGAGGTCCTTTCCGTGATCATCCAGGTCACATACTTTAAAAAGACCGGCGGAAAGAGGATCTTCAAGATGGCTCCGATCCACCATCACTTTGAGCTCTGCGGATGGTCCGAGACGAGAGTTGTCGCAGTATTCTCGATCATTACGGCAATCCTTTGCCTGGTTGCCTATCTGGGATTATAAACATATAGGAGGAGAAACCATGTCACAGAAAGTATTAGTTGCAGGAACAGGGATCAGCGGTATTTCCGCAGCAAAACTTCTGCTTGCCCAGGGCGGCGAAGTGATCCTTTATGATGGAAATGAGAAACTTTCCGAAGAAAAACTGAAAGCAAAATTTGACGAAGGCGCGAAAGTGACCATCGTTCTCGGAGAACTGAAAAAGACAGACCTTGCAGGGGTAGAGTTATGCGTGATCAGCCCGGGCATCCCGCTTGAGGCACCGTTCGTTGCGGTGATCGACGAGGCGAAGATCCCGATCTGGAGTGAGATCGAGCTCGCTTACCACTGCTCAAAGGGAAAACTTGCCGCGATCACCGGTACAAACGGAAAGACAACGACGACAGCGCTCACCGGAGAGATCATGAAGAAGTTTTATAAGAGCGTATTCGTAGTAGGAAATATCGGAGATCCGTATACTGCCCACGCACTCGAGACAACTGATGAGTCCGTGACAGTCGCTGAGGTTTCCAGCTTCCAGCTCGAGACGATCATGGACTTCCATCCGAACGTGTCCGCGATCACAAACATCACTCCGGACCACCTGGACCGCCATAAGACGATGGAATGCTATATTCAGGTAAAGGAAGGAATTACAAGAAATCAGACAGAGGAAGATACCTGCGTATTAAACTACGAGGATCCGGTCCTCAGAGAGTTCGGAAAGACCTTAAAGTGCAAGGTCCTCTACTTCAGCAGCAAGGAGAAGCTCGACGAGGGCATCTTCATGGACGGCGATCTCATCATCTACCGTCATGACGGAAAGAGCGAGAAAGTCCTTGACGTCAACGAATTAAATATCATCGGAAGACATAACCATGAGAATGTGATGACAGCTGTTGCGATCGCGATCCGTTTAGGTGTCCCGATGGATATGATCCGCGAGGCGTGCAAGGAATTCAAGGCAGTCGAGCACAGGATTGAGTATGTGAGAGAACGTTTCGGCGTTACTTATTATAACGACTCCAAGGGAACAAACCCGGATGCAGCGATCCAGGCTATCAAGGCGATGCCGGGACCGACACTTCTGATCGCGGGCGGATATGATAAGCATTCCGAGTACGACGAGTGGATCGAGAGTTTTGACGGAAAAGTCCGCTATCTCGTTCTCATCGGTCAGACGAGAGATAAGATCGCTGAGTGCGCGAAGAAACATGGTATCACCGATATCATGTACGCGGAAGATATGCAGGAAGCTGTTCAGGTATGTGCTTCCTACGCAAATGCAGGCGATTATGTGCTGCTCTCCCCGGCATGCGCCAGCTGGGGAATGTTCAAGAACTTTGAGGAGCGTGGACGGATCTTTAAGGAATGCGTCAACGCCCTGTAATGGAGGCTTAGCGTGGCTCGAAAAAAGGTTCGAAAAGCCGGCGGCAGGGCACAGGCACAGAGACAGGCGGTACAGCGCCAGCAGGCAAAACGTCAGCAAATGCAGCGCCAGCAGATGTCCGGAAAGCAGGTGGAGCGCCAGCAGATCGAAAGAGAACGGGCGAAACGCCAGCAGGAAGGACAGCGCCGGGAACAGCTTCTGATGCAGCAGCGCCAGGAAATGCAGGAGAGGCAGGAGATGCTCCGCAGACAGCAGATGCAGATGCGGGGAGAGCCCGAACAGGAAGAGGAAAGACGGAAAAAGAAAGCCCGCCGCTTCTATGATTATGACCTTCTTGTGGTCATCATCTTCCTGACGGCATTCGGACTGATCATGATCTACAGCTCCAGTGCGTACAATGCGCAGGTGAGCGGGCAGCCGTCCACCTACTATATGATACGTCAGGGAGGAATCGCCGTTGTGGGATTCATCATGATGCTCATCATCTCAAAGATCGACTACCACTTTTTTGCGAAGTTTGCCGTTCCGGCAGTGGTCGTATCCTACATCTGCGAATTCCTCGTAACCTTTACTCCGCTGGGAATCGCAGTAAACGGTAAAAAAAGATGGCTGGGAACAAGATCTCTGCGTTTCCAGCCTGCAGAGCTCGTAAAGATCGTGATGATCCTGTTTCTTGCGGTCGTCATCACGAGACTTGGAAAACGGATCAATGAATGGCGCGTGTGGGGAATGCTTGCGGTGCTGCTCGGACCGCTGGCACTCTTTGTCATGCTGAACAACCTGAGTTCCGGTATTATCATCTGCGGGATCGCTTTTGTGATGATGTTTGTCGCATGCAAGAGAAAATGGCCGTTTATATTGGTCGTGGTGGTGCTGATCGTCGTGATCGTATTCGCCCCCCCTGTGGCCATAGCCATGGAGAAAGCGGGAATCCTTCACTCCTACCAGCTGAGCAGAATCCTGGTATGGAAAAATCCGGAGGCATACCCGAAGTCCGGCGGATATCAGGTCTTACAGGGACTTTATGCGATCGGTTCCGGCGGACTTCTCGGAAAGGGGCTCGGACAGAGTATCCAGAAATTAAGTTTCCTTCCGGAGCCGCAGAATGATATGATCTTTGCGGTGATCTGTGAGGAGCTGGGACTTTTCGGCGCGATCGCCGTGATCTTCATGTTCCTCTTCATGCTGTACCGTTTCCTTGTCATTGCGGGAAACGCGCCGGATCTGTTCGGTGCGATGCTGGTGACAGGCGTCCTGGCGCATATCGCGATCCAGGTTGTCTTAAACATCGCCGTTGTTACCAACGTGATCCCGAACACAGGTATCACACTTCCGTTTATCAGTTACGGAGGTACGTCGGTCCTGTTTTTGATGGTGGAAATGGGAATGGTCCTGAGCGTGTCCAACCGGATCCGGCTGGAACAGGCGTAAGCGTCCTGAAAATGTAAGGCGCAGAACAGGAACAAAAAATATTTTTCCGCATATACTGTTTTATAGCGGCATATGCGGGGGAATCGGTTTGCAGGTATATAAAGTTCAGGGGCTCAGGCCTCTGCGTGGAAAAATAAAGATCCAGGGTTCAAAAAATGCAGTACTGCCGATGATGGCGGCGAGTCTCCTCACGGAAGGATGCACCGAGATCCGGAATGTTCCGAGAATCTCGGACGTGTTCCTCATGGCGGAGATCATCAGAGACCTGGGATGCCGGGTGATCTTTGAGGATGATGTTCTTATGATCGATGCCTCAGGGCTTTCGGGGACAGTGATCCCGAAGGAGACAGTGGGGAAGATGAGGTCTTCCAGTCTGCTCTTAGGACCGCTGCTTTCCAGAGGCGGGGAGGTGACGACCTGGTATCCGGGTGGCTGCGTGATCGGAAAACGTCCGATCGATTTTCATCTGGATGTGCTCCGGGCAATGGGAGCAGAGATACTTGATGATGGCGGAATGCTGGTTGCAAAGGCGGAAACGTTTTGCGGAACAACATTCCGTTTTCCATATCCGAGTGTCGGGGCGACGGAGAATGCGGTGATGGCTGCTGTGCTGGCGTCCGGTACGACGAAACTCCTCAACTGTGCGCGGGAGCCGGAGATCGCGGAACTCTGCGGATTTTTGCGGTCCATGGGAGCGAAGATCAGCGGGGAGCGGACCGGGACCATCACGGTGACTGGAGTGGAAAAGCTCTTTCCGACAAACCATGTGACAGCGGGAGACAGGATCTGCGCCGGGACATACCTGGCGGCGGCAGCGGCATCCGGCGGCGAGATCGAGATCACCGGAGTGGAGCCGGTCGTCCTGGTGGAACCGTTAAAGGCACTCCGGAAAATGGGGGCCGGACTCCGGATCTTCGGGGCAGCCGGTCCGAAGGCGAGGATCCGCATGGTGATGGAACGGCGCCCGGCCGGGATCACGATCGATACCGGACCGTATCCGGGATTTCCGACGGATCTGCAGTCAGTCTTTCTCGCGGCGGAGGCGTCGGGAACCGGGGAGAGCCAGATCCGGGAGACCGTATACGAGGCGAGATTCGAGGCGGCGGTGCGTCTTGCGTCTTTTGGAGCCGATGTATCGGTTCACGGAGATACAGCCATAATAAAAGGAAGATATCCGCTTCTTCCCGGAGTTGTCGAGACACCGGATCTTCGCGGCGGAGCAGCGCTTCTCGTCGCAGCTCTGTCGGCAGACGGACTCAGCGTGGTCTCGGACCGGGGACACTTAAAGCGCGGATATGAAGATATCGGAAGAGATCTCAGAATACTGGGAGCGGACATTGAAGAGAATATTCTTTAAGAAAAAGAGATCATGCGGCGGCTGTGTACCGGAAATACTTCCCGGTACAGCAGGCTGCGATCAGGCAGATAACGGGTGAGAGGAATGTTATTTAGAAGAAGAGGACTTGGTTTTGGAAGGCGCGGCTTCGGGATCCATTTCGGGAGAAGGAGCAGCAGCGGTTTTGGAATGTATCATAGGAGAGGCGGAAGAAAGAAGGGGATCATTCTCGGGGTGATTCTGGGAATCCTCATCATTCTTCTCGTCCTCATCTTTTCGGTCCGCATCAAGGATGTGGAAGTGAGCGGCAACAAACAATATACAAAGGAACAGATCGAGTCGCTTTTGTTTGACGGGAAATGGTCGAGAAATTCTGCGTTCTGCTACTATCAGAACCGGTTTAAGGAACATAAGTCCATTCCGTTCATCGAGGAATACAAGATCAATTTCAAGAGTCCCACGAAGGTGGAGGTCGTTGTTTTCGAGAAGAGCGTTGTGGGCTGCGTTTCCTATATGAGCAGCTATATGTACTTTGATAAGGACGGGATCATCGTTGAGAGTTCTTCTGAACAGCTTCCGGGAGTTCCGGTGATCACCGGGCTGGAGTTCGGACATATCGTCCTGCACCAGCCGCTTCCTGTGGCGGATCAGGATATCTTCGGAGAGATCTTAAATCTGACGCAGGTACTGAACGTCAGCGGCATCCAGGTGGACAGGATCAATTACAGCAGCTACAAAGAGGCGGAGCTTGTGATGGGAGATATTACGGTGGAACTCGGGAACTCTGACAGCCTCGACGGAAAGATCGCGGAACTTCATGATATCATGCCGGAACTTTCCGGTCTCTCCGGTACTTTGTATCTGGATACTTACGATGAGACGAATTCCAGCCCGACATACCGTTTCGTGAAGAAAAACTAAAAAAAACCATCAAAAAACCATAAATTAAAGGTTGATATTTTTCAAAAAATCAAATATGATATATGTTAGATTAACTTGGGATTTTTATGCCATGCTAATGAAAATATAATAGATTGATAGATATTAAAGGAGGAGACATTCTTGTTAGAGATTAAGATAAACGAGGCAGAGAATGCCGCAAGAATTCTTGTGATCGGTGTCGGCGGCGCCGGAAATAACGCGGTAAACCGCATGGTAGAAGAAAATATTATGGGCGTGGAGTTTATCGGTATCAACACAGATAAACAGGCGCTTCAGTTCTGTAAAGCTCCGACTGCTATGCAGATCGGTGAGAAGCTCACAAAAGGACTTGGCGCCGGTGCAAAACCGGAGATCGGTGAGAAGGCAGCCGAGGAGAGCCAGGAGGAGATCTCCCAGGCATTAAAGGGAGCCGATATGGTATTCGTTACCTGTGGTATGGGCGGCGGAACCGGTACCGGTGCAGCTCCGGTGATCGCTCAGATCGCGAAAGATATGGGAATTCTGACAGTCGGCGTTGTAACAAAGCCGTTCCGTTTTGAAGCAAGACAGAGAATGAACAACGCGTTAAAGGGAATCGAGAACTTAAAGAACGCAGTTGACACTCTGATCGTAATCCCGAACGACCGTCTCCTTGAGATCGTTGACAGACGGACAACCATGCCGGATGCATTAAAGAAAGCCGATGAGGTCCTTCTTCAGGCTGTACAGGGAATCACAGATCTGATCAACGTTCCGGGTCTTATCAATCTTGACTTCGCAGATGTTCAGACTGTAATGACAGACAAGGGCATCGCACATATCGGTATCGGCAAGGCGAAGGGCGACGAGAAGGCACTCGAGGCTGTAAAACAGGCTGTATCCAGCCCGCTTCTTGAGACAACGATCGAGGGCGCTTCCCACGTGATCATCAACATTTCCGGTGATATCAGCCTGATCGAGGCAAACGAGGCTGCCGGTTATGTTCAGGAGCTCGCAGGTGATGATGCAAACATCATCTTCGGTGCAATGTACGATGAGAACGCAGAGGACGAGGTAACGATCACTGTTATCGCGACAGGTCTTGACGCTCACGGCGCAAACACACCGGTTGAGCGCGCAATGAAGGACTTTACAAACTATAAGACAAAAGTTCCGGCTCAGCAGGCTCCGATCCAGAGAACTGCTCCGACCGTAAAAGTTCCGTCTGAGGCAGCAGCTACAACAGAGTCTGCTCCGAAGTACAATATTCCGACCGGAAACGCACCGGTTTACCGTCCGGCACAGCGCGGCGAGACTCAGATCAACATCCCGGATTTCTTAAAGAACCGCAGATAAGATCCTGAGAATGGACAAGCTGCTTAAAAACAGTAAGGATGAACATATGAGGACCCAGGGAGAGAAATCTTCCCGGGTCTTTTTGGTTTCATAGAAAATTCCGATGGAACTTCCTGTGAAACTAAAAGGCACAGCATGGCTGAGATTTTATACATCACTTCTATAAAAATTCATCGCGGATCCCGACAGGAAAATGTCTGGATCCGCATTCTTTTTTTCCTCTGTTTTCACAGATCCTGCAAATATCAGCGAAAATTTCCAATTTTTACGAAAAAACAGGGAAGAATCTGTTGGAAGAACCCGATGAGTTTCCAGGGTTCGCGTCCCCGCTTTGACAAATTCCGGATAGGAAGACAGGTATACTGTTGGAAAACGATATCAGGATTTCGGGGACGGATGATCGGAACTGAAAATCCTGTCTGACGCAGTATGGGCGGTCTTTGACGGTCCGGAATGCGGAAAGGGGGAATCCCGGTGGAATATGAATGGTACGCCGATCTCTTTTTTCTGGAAGAGGCGTACCGGGATGTCTTGATCCTGTGGCTGGCGGCGGTGCTCGGGAGAAAGAAGATTTCTGTTTTCCGGCTTTTGGCGGCGGGAATTGCAGGCGGACTTTGCGGGACCGCAGTTTCCTGCCTTGAGCTGTCAGGAATCGCAGCACGGATTACGGGAAGAAGCCTGGCGGTCTGGATTTTCTGGGAAAGCGGAAAAGTTCTGATAAACGGTTTTTTGATTATAACGGCTGCGCTTCCCCCAAAAAGAGTGTCCGGATGGAAAAAAGCGTTCTTTCAAAGGGGAAAGGAGCTTGGGCTGCTGGTCTTGTCAGCGGGGATCCTGCAGAGCGGTCTTGCGGTCTTGCGGGAGCGCTGCTTTCTCACCGGGTGGAAAAGTCTTCTGTTTATGGGATTTTTCTGTGCGGGAGTCCGCTTCTTTGCGGAGGCGCTCGTGAAGCGGCCGGTGATCGGAAAAATGAGGTATCAGGTCCGACTTTTCCTGAACGGAAGATCGAAGGAGTTTACCGCGATGGAGGATTCCGGGAACCGTCTCGTGGAACCTGTGACGGGAAAGCCGGTCAGCATTATCGCAGCGGCAGATGCGAAAGAGTTTGGGAGCGAGCCGGCAGGCGTCCTGATGATCCCGTACCGGGCGGTAGGGACAAAAAGCGGAATGCTTCCGGGGATCCTGTTCGACCGGATGGAGATCATGGACGGAGAAAACAGGAGTGTCCGGATTGACAGACCGGTCGTGGCTGTCTCGAAGGAACCGCTGTTTTTCAGAAAAGATTTTACGATGATCCTGCCGGAAAGTCTTTTCACTGATAAGTTATGAAAGGGAGAAAATGAGTATGATCATGAGAATTTCTATGCCAAACCGGTTTCGGTTAAAAAAAGTGATGGGATTCCGGACAATGATCCGGCCGGAGCGCGGGGAAATCCATTATATCGGAGGCGCGGATATCCTCCCGGCACCGCTGTCCTTGAAGGAGGAGACGGAGGCGTTAAATAAGTTTGGAACGGAGGAGGAAAAAGAGGCAAAATCAGAGCTGATCGAACACAATCTCCGTCTGGTCGTTTACATAGCAAAGAAATTTGACAACACGAGCGTCGGGGTCGAAGACCTGATCTCTATCGGGACGATCGGTCTCATCAAGGCGATCAATACGTTCAATCCGACGAAGAATATCAAGCTGGCGACTTACGCGTCCAGATGCATCGAGAATGAGATCCTCATGTATCTCAGGAGAACCAGCAAGATGAAGCTGGAGGTCTCCATCGATGAGCCGTTAAACGTGGACTGGGATGGAAATGAGCTGCTCTTATCGGATATCCTTGGCACCGATGAGGATGTGATCTACAAGGACATGGAGGACGAGGTGGAAAAGGATCTCCTGAAAAATGCGGTGGGCCGGCTGAGTCCGAGAGAGCGGAAGATCGTGGAGCTGCGCTACGGCCTAAAGCGCCAGGACGGGGCGGAGATGACCCAGAAGGAGGTGGCGGATCTCATGGGAATCTCGCAGTCCTATATTTCGCGGCTCGAGAAGAAGATCATGATGAGGTTAAAGAAGGAAATCGTGAAATTTGAGTAGAGCAGAGCGTGTGACGAGTCATATCCGAAATGGTGAAAAAGACAGGTAGGAAATCCGCGGCCAGAACTGTATCATACAGAATTTTCAGTTCAGAAAATTCCTACCATGAAAAGTATCAAATAAAAGAACTGTCTGACTGAAAAATTATCAGCCAGACAGTCCTTTTTGTCTAATGGAAAATTACTCATCATACAGCTTCGCGTACAGCATCTCACACAGCGAATCTGCGTAGGCCTGGTCCGGAATATCGCGGCCGGTGATCAGAAAATCCTGGATCAGCTCGAAGCGCTTGAGACTCAGCTCTTCACCGGAAAGATCCGGATCTTCCATCAAGAGCTGCTCATCGAGTTCTTTTGCGGAATAATTCTTTAAGAACCAGTCGATGATCTCCTGAGTCTCCCGTTTTTCGTCGTCGGCTTCCACTTTTAACTCGGCGGCGCGTTTCCTTGAGGAGACGGCGACGACAAGGCTGGCGACGGCGAGAATGACAAGTGCCCCCTCAAAGATGTATTTCTGGAATCCCTCCATCGGGAGATGGAAGACGCCGAGAAGGCAGAGCGCTGCTCCCACGGCGAGAACCCCGCCGACCAGGAAAAATGCGGATGCGGAGGAGCTCATGTCCTCGTAGCGCTGCCCTTTATCGACGTAGGCATGGACGATCTCGTCAGCCGGCTTCTTTTTGGCGGAAGAGATTTCGTCGGGATCCGCGTCTTCTGTTTTGGCCATCTCACCGGAGAACGGATCCATCTCCTGCGCCATGACGGCAAGCTGTTCTTCTTTTTCTTTCTGTTTCATCGCGTCAGCGACTTCTTTTGATTCCACGAGAGGACCGCCGCAGTCGCTGCAGATCTTGATCCCCTCAACAAATTCCATATCACATTTCGGACAATAAGGCATAACCTTTCCCTCCAGAATTTAAAATAAAGTGCCAAACATGCAAGCATGTTTTTCACTCACTTACTGCTCAAACATATTACGGCTCGCACTTCGTGCTAAGCGCTGCTGCGCAGCTGCCGTAATCGGCTTCGCCGCTCGTGCCAAACATGCAAGCATATTTTTCACTCGCTTACTGCTCAGCATATCATATTTTTGAATATTCGTCCACAGTTTGGGTAGTTTTGGACTTCCATTTATATAGGAAATCGGTTAAAATAAGAAGAAGGTCTGTCTGCGTGGAAGAAAAGAAAAAACGCAGCGGGACAGGGTTACTTTTCAAAGGTAGGAATTTTCTGAATGGAAAAATCCGTATGATATAGTAACGGGCGAAGAGAAACAGAAAGGGGAAATTTTGTATGAAGATCGCAGTTGTTACAGACAGCAACAGCGGGATCACCCAGGCACAGGCAAAAGAGATGGGGATCACGGTCCTGCCGATGCCGTTTATGATAGATGGAGAAACGTATTATGAGGATATTACACTGACCCAGGAGCAGTTTTATCAGAGGCTGAAGGACAATTCCGATATCTCGACCTCACAGCCGACACCGGACTCCATCATGAAACTGTGGGATGAACTGTTAAAAGAGTATGATCAGATCGTCCACATCCCGATGTCCGCCGGACTTTCCGGATCCTGCGCGACTGCAATGATGCTGGCGGGAGAGGACGAGTACGAGGGAAAGGTATTTGTCGTTGATAATCACCGGATCTCCGTGACCCAGTATCAGTCCGTGAAGGACACGATGATGCTGGCAGATATGGGAATGGACGGCGCACAGATCAAAAAGTGCCTGGAGGAGACAGCGGCTGATTCCGTGATCTTTGTCACGGTGGACACCCTGAAATACCTGAAAAAAGGCGGACGCATCACACCGGCGGCCGCGGCTCTCGGCACACTTTTAAGGATCAAGCCGGTCCTGATCATCCTGGGAGAAAAGCTGGATTCCTTTGCAAAGGCCCGCACGATGAAGCAGGCGAAGACACTGATGATGAATGCGATCCAGAAAGAGCTGGATGAGAGACTTCATGACAGTGAGTGCAAAGACTGCCACCTTGCGATCGCCCATTCGGACAACGAGGAGGCGGCTCTGGAGTTTAAGAAGGAAGTGGAAGAGCGATTCCCGGACGCAGATATCTATCTGGCACCGCTTTCCCTGAGCATTGCCTGCCATATCGGACCGGGCAGCCTTGCGCTGACGGCAACAAGAAAGATGGAAGAGGAACATGAGAAAAATTAGGGAACGGATCCGGGAGATCTACCGGAAACATACGCCGAGCGTCAAACTTCCTCTGATCATCCTGACTGTTTTATTCTGTATGATCCCGCTCCTCGTGGAGAGCCGGATCCTCGCCCGCTCCTCGCGGCAGGAGCAGGTGGAGCGCAGAATCATCGATGTCCAGAACCAGTGTCAGATCCTGAGCAATAAGATGTCGAGAAGCGGATACCTCACAAACTCCGCGCTGGATAATGCGGCCATCGACACAGAATTATCGCTCCTGTCGGATATCTTCAGCGGGCGGATCCTGATCGTAAATTCCGGCTTTAAGATCGTTGAGGATACGTTCGCGATCTCTGACGGAAAGACGCTGATCTCGGACGAGGTGATCCGGTGTTTCCAGGGAGAGAACACGAGCCGGTACGACAGTCTGAAACATTACTTCGTCCTGGCGATCCCGATCCCGGAATTTGAGCAGGAGACGGGAACGATCACGACGGGAAAGACAGCCGGAGTGATGATCGTTACCGCGTCCACGGAGAGCATGTACAGCCTGGAGGAGAGCCTGAAAGATAAGGCATCCCTGTACGAGATGATGATCTTCGTCATCGTACTGATCGTGACAATCCTGTCAGTTCACCTGATCATGAAGCCGTTCGGAACGCTGATCGCGTCGATCCGGCGCGCGGGTGACGGAAATCTGGATGAGGATGTCAACGAGGAAGCATACCGGGAGACGAAGCAGATCTCCGGGACGATCAATAAGACGCTGGAGAAGCTAAAGGCTGTGGATCAGTCGAGGCAGGAATTTGTTTCCAATGTCTCCCATGAGCTCAAGACCCCGATCACGTCGATCCGTGTCCTGGCGGATTCCCTGATGGGAATGGAGGACGCGCCGAAGGAGCTTTACCAGGAATTTATGCATGATATTTCGGACGAAATCGACCGGGAGAGCAAGATCATCGATGATCTTCTGACTCTTGTGCGGATGGACAAGGCATCCTCGGAGCTTTCCTGCACGCAGGTCCAGATCAACGGACTGATCGAGATGGTCTTAAAGCGCCTGCGCCCGATCGCCAGAAAACGGAACATTGAGCTGATCTTTGAGAGTAAGCGCGATGTCACGGCCGATATCGATGAGGTGAAGTTCTCACTGGCGATAAACAATCTTGTGGAGAATGCGGTCAAGTATAACAAAGAAGATGGCTGGGTCCGGGTAACGCTGGATGCTGACCATAAGTTCTTCTATCTGAAAGTGGCAGATTCCGGGATCGGGATCCCTGCGGAATTTAAGGAAAGAGTTTTTGAGCGTTTTTACCGCGTGGACAAGGCGCGGTCCCGGGAGACCGGAGGTACCGGCCTCGGACTCGCGATCACGAGAAGCGTGGTCCTGATGCATCACGGCGCGATCCGGGTGGACAGCGTCGAGGGAGAGGGAAGCACCTTCATGGTGCGGATCCCGCTCATCTATATTCCGTAGGAGGGAAAAATGAAGAAATTGTTGAAGATTCGGGCATTTTTTCTCCTCTTCGCACTTCTGTTTGCTTTGAGCGGCTGTACAGGGGAAAAAGCTGTGGAGCAGAGCGGAAATGCCTATACGATCTACTATTTAAACGCATCCGGGATCCAGCTTGTCGGGAGTGAGTACCGGACGGAAACGGCGGATACAGACGCGCTGGTGCGGGAGCTGCTCGATAAGATGGGAAATGTTCCGGCGGATCTCGATTGTCAGAGAGCACTGCCGGAGCGGATCGAAAAGATCACCTATCGGATCGAAGGAAATGTTCTGTACCTGTACGCGGATGCCAATTATGCGCTGATGAATTCCGTGCAGGAGATCCTGTGCCGGGCGGCTCTCACAAAGACGCTGACCCAGATCCCGGGGATCGAGTATCTGAGCATCTACTGTGCAGAGCAGCCGATCACGGATGCAGCCGGAAACCCGGTCGGGATGTTGTCGGCGTCAGATTTCGTGGACAGTATCCGGGATGTCAACTCCTTCGAGCGGACCGAGCTGACGCTGTATTTTGCCAACGAGACAGGGGATCAGCTGGTGGAAGAAAAACGGGAAGTCATGCAAAACAGCAATACTTCTCTGGAACGTCTGATCGTGGAGCAGCTGATCGAGGGACCGCAGGAGCTCGGCCATTACGCGACGATCCCGTCGGATGTAAAGCTTTTGAATGTGTCCGTCAACGATTCCGTCTGCTCGATCAACTTTAATGCGGCGTTCCTGAACAGCAGTCTGGATGTGGCGGCATACATTCCGATCTATTCCATCGTGGATTCCCTCGCGGAACTTTCCACGGTGAGCCGTGTGCAGATCCGGATCAACGGGTCCCAAGACGATGTGTTCCGGGACCAGATCCCGTTGAGCACGGTGTTTGAACGAAACTACGATTATATCGCAGGAGGAAAAAACGATTAAAAGACCTTTGCTGTGTGTGACAGGGGGATTGGTACTTGGAGAGGCACTGAACCTGTGGATCCCGGCAGAGCAGATCATTTTTGGACTGGCAGTCTGGCTGCTCTTTTTGGTGTGCGCATTTGCGCGCCGGAAGAGCAGATACAGGCTGCCAGTCCTTCTTTTTATGGCGGGACTGGCTGTGGGGAGTCTCAGGATGGAGGCGGAACAGGCGGCATTTTTGCGGGAAGAGGGATTTTTTCTGGAGGAACAGGAGGATGGAGTGGTTTTAAACGGGACCGTCCGGTCGGTGAAGGAGAAGGACGGGACGCTGGAGGTTGTTCTCGGGGACTGTACCTCGGAAGAGGAAAACGGCGGACTGGTGGGGAGATTCCGGAGAGTTTTATGTTACCTTGAGATCGTGGAAGCAGAAACAAATGAAAGTGAAAGTGTGGGATGGAATTCAGAGTCACTTTCTGCAGGAAAAAGGATCCGTGTCTTTGGAGAGGGAAAGGCTGCGGATCCGGCGAGAAATCCGGGCGGGTTCGATTACCGTCTGTACTGCAGGTCCCGGGGGATCTCCGGGATCGTCTACGCGGACGGATATGCGGTGACCGGAGGAAAAACACGGATCATCGCCGATCGCCTGTACCGGATCCGCCGATCTCTTTCGGAACGCTTAAAGACGATTGCACTCCCGGAGGATGCCGGGATCCTGTCGGCGGTCCTGTTCGGGGAGAAAGAGGATCTGGACAGTGCCGTCTATGAACTTTACCGGAAAAACGGGATTTCCCACCTTCTGGCGATCAGCGGACTTCATGTCTCCATCGTCGGACTCGGAATCTGGAAAATATTCCGGAAAGGCGGGGCAGGATTCTGGTTTGCGGGAGTGGGTGCAGGCGGCTTTCTCTGCGTCTACGGGATGATGGTGGGCTCCGGTGCCTCTGTGGTACGGGCGGTCTCGATGGCGCTGCTCTCCTTTCTGGCAGCGGCTGTTGGGAGGACCTACGATCTTCCGACGGCGATGTGCATTCCGGCTGTGGGACTCCTGCTCGCTCATCCTTTTCTTTTGACGCAGGCCTCATTTCAGCTCTCTTTTCTCGCTGTGACATCGTTAGTCTACCCGGGACGATTGTTTTCGGCTCGCGGGGAAAAAATTTTTGCGGGGGAACGGTCTTCTGCGGCGGCGTCCGCCTTTTTTACAAGTCTTTCACTCCAGATGGTGACGGCACCCGTCATTCTCTGGCATTCTTTTGGAATCCCGCTCTACGGGGTGTTCTTAAATCTTATCGTGATCCCGCTGATGACGTATGTGGTCATATCGGGATTTCTTGGACTTGGTCTGTCCTTTTTATCAATATCGGTGGGGAGCGCCATGCTCGGAGGCGCACATTATATTTTGCGTTTTTATGAATTCGTCTGCAGCAGCACCGGAAAGCTTCCGGGGGCGGAGCTCATTTTTGGGCAGCCGGAGGTGTGGAAGATCGGTTTTTATTACGGATGTCTGATCCTGGGAGCGGTTATCTATGAGCGGGGAGAGAAAACCTGGGAAAAATTTGGGAAAATGATGGCAGAAAACGGTTGGGAAAGAGGAGAAAAAGACAGAGGAAAGATTGGAAAAAAAGATGTAGAAATGGCGGACGGACAAAAAACAGAAAATTCAGAAAAAAACATGATCAGAAAGAGAGTCTGTAAATCAGTCAGACAATTGGAACATCAGAGAAAATGCAGAATGCAGTTCGATAAAAGGAAGCGCCTGTTCGGTCTTACTGTCTGCTGGCTCGCCGCATTCTGTTTCCTTTTCCCATCCCGCCCCGCAGGTCTTTCCGTCACATTCCTCGACGTCGGGCAGGGCGACGGGATCGTTCTGCGTTCATCCGACAAAGCAGTCCTTGTGGACTGCGGCAGCAGCCAGCAGAAGACGGTCGGGGAGAAGACGCTGGTCCCGTATCTCAAGAGTCAGGGTGTGGCGCACCTGGATCTTGCCGTCATGACCCATGGAGACCAGGACCACATCAACGGGATCCGGTATCTTTTAGAACACCCGGAATCGGGGATCACGGTGGGCGGTCTTATGATGCCGGAAGCAGGAACAGATGAGATCTACGGGACGATGGCGGAGCTGGCAAAAAAGCAGGGGATTCCTGTGTTTTATGCCGAACGCGGCGATATATGGAAAGATTTTCCGGGAAAAGGAATGAAGCTGGAATGCCTGTCCCCGGACGGGGAGACGGAATTCGCAGACCGGAATGAGGAATCCCTGGTATTTCGCCTGACACTTAAACGGTTTTCGCTGCTTCTCACGGGAGATATGGAAGAAAGCGGGGAGAAAATACTTCTGGATTCCGGGATCCTGACTCCTGTGACGGTCTTAAAAGCCGGCCACCATGGTTCTGCGACATCCTCAGGGGAAAGGTTTATAGAAACCCTGTCCCCGTCGATCACAGTGCTCTCCTATGGAAGAAAGAACCGCTACGGCCATCCGGCACCGGAAGTGAAGGAACGACTGAAAGAAGCCGGTTCTGAGATCCTCGAGACCGGAAAATCCGGCGCCGTCATGATCCGGACGGATGGAAAGAAGATCCGGGTGCGGACGATGATCCGGGAGAAATGATAAGCCGGCCGCGACGATAAGCCGGCCGCGGCGGGAGCAAAGACGCTGCAGGGAATCCATGTGAAGAGGAACCAAGGTGCGGCATATACGAAAAGAAATTACATAAGTCACATATGTCCGATTGACCGTATGATGGATCATGGATGTATTTAAGGTGATCCCGAAGGAGGTGGACGGGGTCCGCCTGGTGAACGGGATCGAGGCGAATATTTTTGATGAACACGGCTCCATCGATGTGGAGGAGCCGATCCTCTCAAAGATGGATTACATCATTGCAAGTCTTCATACGCCGTGTATCGCAAATCTTGGGATCGTGAAGAATACGGCGGCGCTCGTGGGCGCTGCCGAGAACCTGAATGTGACGGTCATCGGTCATCCGGATGATGACCGGTATCCGATCGATCCGGATGAGGTTGCGGCTGCAGCTGCGGAAAACCATACGGCCATCGAGCTCAACAACGGGTCGTTAAATCCGCTTTCGACGAGGATCAACGGACCGAAAAATATCAGGAAGGTCCTGGAGGCATGCAAAAAGTATCACACCATGGTGCTCATGGGGACGGACAGCCATATCTGCTATGAGATCGGACATTTTGAGGATTCGATGGTGCTGTTAAAGGAACTTGATTTTCCGGCGGAGCAGGTGATCAATTTCGATGTGGACAGGCTGGGGTATGTGCTGAGAAAGCATTGAGAACAGGTTGGGAATAGAGCAACGAAAAAGGGCGATCATATTGTAACAATATGGTCGCTTTTCGTATATCAAGCGACAGGGGCCAGTGACAGGGGAAAAGGCGCAGCTTGACCGGCAGTGGCATCTCTGATAGAATGGATGGCAGAAAATGATCAAATGTACAGTTCACGGAGGCGGTTATGCAGACATTAAACCAGGATATCAAAGAGAAAACATTTAAGCGGGTCTATCTGCTGTTTGGGGATGAACCGTTTCTTGTGAACAGTTATAAAAAGCGTCTCCGGGAGGCGATTGCCGGGGATGACACGATGAATTACAACTATTTTGAGGGCAAGGGGCCGGACGTGAAGGAGATCATAAGTCTCGCGGACACCATGCCTTTTTTTGCTGAGCGGCGGCTTGTGATGGTCGACGGCAGCGGATTTTTCAAGAACAGTGCGCCGGAGGAGCTTGTGAATTATATCGCGGAGATCCCGGAATCGACCTGCATGGTCTTTGTGGAGAGCGAGGTCGATAAGAGGAACAAGCTTTATAAGAAGGTCAAGGACAATGGATATGCGGCAGAGTTAAAGAAGCAGGATGCGGATCAGCTCATGCGCTGGGCGGCGGGGATCCTCGCAAAGGACGGGAAGAAGATCACTCGCCAGGTCATGGAGTATTTTATGGAGCGGACCGGGGATGATATGGAGAATATCCGGATGGAGCTGGAGAAGCTGATCTGCTACACGATGGGGCGCGAGGTGATCACGAAGGAGGACGTCGAGGCGGTCGGGACGGTTCATGTCACGAACCGGATCTTTGAGATGGTGACGGCGATCGTCGCGGGGAATACGAGGAAGGCAATGGATCTCTATGAGGATCTTCTGACTTTGAAGGAGCCGCCGATGAGGATCATGTTTCTGATCGCGAAGCAGTTTAACCAGCTTCTGCAGGTGAAGGAGCTTGCGGGGAAGGGCGCCCAGAAGGGGGAGATCGCTTCGAAGGTGAAGGTGCCGCCGTTTGTGGCGGGGAAGCTGATCGCGCAGGCGAGGGCGTTTTCGCGGGAGCAGATCCTTTCGTATGTGGAGTTTTGTGTGGAATCGGAGGAATCGGTGAAGACGGGGAGGTTGTCGGATCGGTTGGCGGTGGAGTTGTTGATCGCTAGGAAGTATCGGTAGGTATGGCGGAAAGTTAGCTTTAGAAACTTGGCGAAAGGTACGCGCAGGTATGGCTTCAGCCACAGGCGCGAGTGGATTTCTGGGGCGGTTCCTCTAGGCTTGCGAAAAAATGCTAAGGGCGGAGTGCAGGGGACACAACTCGCTGCGCTCAGACAAGTGTCCCCTGTTCTCCAACGCATTTTCCCGCGAGCCAAGAGGAAGCCAAAGCCCCTGGAATCAGGCGCCTGAGTCTGAAGGCAGACCGGCGCTGGGTGTTGGATTGGCGAGGGGACGCGCAGGTATGGCTTCAGCCACAGGCGCGAGTGGATTTCTGGGGCGGTTCCTCTAGGCTTGCGAAAAAATGCTAAGGGCGGAGAACAGAGGGCACAACTCGCTGCGCTCAGACAAGTGCCCTCTGTTCTCCAACGCATTTTCCCGCGAGCCAAGAGGAAGCCAAAGCCCCCGGAATCAGGCGCCTGAGTCTGAAGCCATACCTGCGCTGTGTAGTGGCGGGAGTGAAAAAAAGAACCGCCGGTTCCGACACACCCTCGGAATCAGCGGTTCTTTTTTATTTATGCGTAATAATCCAGTTCGATGATAATTAAGCCATTGCGCTTACAGCTTTAGCCAAACGGGATACTTTTCTGGAAGCGGTATTCTTGTGATATACGCCCTTGGAAGTAGCCTTGTCGATCTCGCTTGTAGCAGCAAGAAGTGCAGCCTGTGCAGCAGCCTTGTCGCCAGCAGTAATTGCAGCTTCTACCTTCTTAACGAAAGTTTTCACTTTGGATCTGATTGCTTTGTTTCTAGCAGCTCTTGTCTCTGCTACTACGATTCTTTTCTTTGCAGATTTGATGTTAGCCAATCTGTACACCTCCATATTATTTTAAAAATTATCTCTGTTTGTTTTGCATCAAAGCCTGGACACGGACAGTTCAATGTAAACATACTATTACATTCTAGCGAATATTTCCCAGGATGTCAATACATAAATTGCTTTTTTCGAGAGAAAAATAAGAGAGTCTGGTTACTTTTCTTTGGTAGGAATTTTCAGAACTGAAAATTCCGTATGATACAGTGGAGACCGCAGATTTTGCCGATTTGGAATGCGAAGCATCGGCAAAATCGAGTTATAGTGCGCGGGCACTATAACTGAGTCTGGTTACTTTTCTTTGGTAGGAATTTTCAGAACTGAAAATTCCGTATGATACAGTGGAGACCGCGGATTTTGCCGATTTGGAATGCGAAGCATCGGCAAAATCGAGTTATAGTGCGCAGGCACTATAACTGAGAATGTTTACTTTTCGTGGGTAGGAAGGAGAAGATGCTATGAGGCAGGCGGATGTTGATTTTGTGGTGCGGACGGATCTGGCGATCGAGGAGCGGCATCGGGTCTGGGAGAGCGGGAGTGAGATCGCGGGGGTCCGGATGCGGGAGTGGGAAGCGGCGGACGCAGGGATCCGGGTGACGGAGGTCTTGGTGTGTGATGAGAGAGGGGAAGAGGCGCTCGGAAAGCCGGTCGGTGTGTATCTGACGCTGGATGCGCCGTCGCTTGCGAAGAAGGACGAGGATTACCACAGGGAGGTCTCGGAGGAGTTATCGGGGCTTTTGCGGGGGATGTTTGTGGATCATGGGCTTGAGGCGGAGCGGATGGAGCGGCCGGTGAGGACGCTGGTCGTGGGGCTTGGAAATCCGGAGGCGACGCCGGATGCGCTGGGACCGAAGGTGCTGGAGCATCTCCAGGCGACGCGGCATCTGGCGATGGAGTACGGGACGGATTTTTGCTGGAAGCATGGATATCCGATCCTGAGTGGGATCACACCGGGAGTCATGGCGCAGACGGGGATGGAGACGGCGGAGATCGTAAAGGGGATCGTGCGGGAGACAGAGCCGGATGCCGTTATCGTTGTGGATGCGCTGGCGGCCAGGAGTGCGGGGAGACTCGGAGTCACGGTGCAGCTTGCCGATACGGGGATCCGACCGGGATCCGGGGTCGGAAATCACCGGAGCGGGCTGACGGAGGAGACGCTGGGGATCCCGGTCTTTGCGATCGGGATTCCGATGGTTGTCGGGGCGGCGGCGATCGTGTACGACACGGTCGGGGCGATGACGGAGATGCTGAGAGAGCGGGTGGAATGCGGATCCGGTGATGAGGAGAAAGGAACAAAGAAAGAAAAAACGAAGAAAGAAGCAATCAAGACCGAAGAAACAGAGGAAGATAAGGAAACGCGAAAAAACGGTGGAAAATGGACGAAGGAAGAGCCCCGGAGAAGAGAGGAAAAGCGGATGATACCGGAAATGCTCCGGGTTGAGGAGGCTTTTGAACTCGTCAAGGAACTTTTAAAACCGGATCTTGGTCCCATGTATGTGACTCCGCACGATATTGATGAGCGGGTGGATTTTCTGAGCTATACGATATCGGAGGCAATCCATGGGGCGCTGTTTTACAATAAATGAAAAAGGGTAACTGTTCAGCAGATCTGTGCACTTGCTGCGTTGACTGTAATAAATCTGCTATGCATCCGAAGGAAGCTCCAGGGGAGGTTCCTGTAGGCGTGTAATGAACAGTTACGAAAAATGATTCCGTTACAGGAGCTGATGGAAAGTGTGTGCGAAATTTATCCGAAATGAGATAAGAAAAATCCAGTGAAGAAAATGCGATTTCTTCAGCAGCGATAGCGTGATGTACTCGAAAAAAGCAGCAGACTTGATTGGTATCCGGCGATCGGGCGTAAAGGTACTGAATCACCGCTCTTGCACATAAAATGTAAGGAAACGGCGGGCCGGGCGGTAAGGATGAGGCGGAGATGGTACTATTTTAAGCGGATGCTTCAGGCGGACCGCCGGTTTGTCGTGCAGATGTTCGGGAATTTACTGGGAGTCCTCCGGTATGCCGGGCTGTGGATCGGGATCGCGGCGGTATGTGCGGCAGTTTTATATCTGGGGAGAAAAGTTTTTTCGGTTTCGCTGGGTAAATTTTATGAGGATCATGCGGTACAGATCGCTGACGATATTGTGCGGGGATTTCTTCCTGCGTGGAAAGAAGATGAAGGCGTATCGTTTTTCCGGGAAAGTCGGAAAAATGAAAACAGCGGGCTGAATGCGGAGTATGAAGAAATCTTCGGGATCGAAAATGAGAACGAGGCGATGCGGGCGGAATGGATCGCAGGCAGGGAGGCTGGAGAGGAAGAATACAGGGACGAAAGCGGGAAAATGATACAGGAAAACGGGGACGAAAGCGGGCAAACAATACAGGAAGGCGGAAATGCGAACGAGGGAATAAAAGAGGGGATGAACGGAGGACTAGACGAAAGCAGTCTGTCAGAACAAACCGAAAGCGGGCAGCTTCATGAGGAAAGAGCTGTATCGGATGACAATCTCCTGGCATCCGGAATTTTCAACACCGGAAATTCCGGCATTATATTAGAAAAACTGAATGATTATGACTATCTGATGAAAAAATTCTATAATGTCCATCCGACCACGACGGCGAGCCGTGATCTGATGCAGGCAGAAACATTTCTGTCCACCGATCTTTCCATCGAAAAGAATGCGGACAGTCCGCAGATCCTGATCTACCACACCCACTCCCAGGAGACTTACGCGGATTATCCGGAAAATCCGGAGGCGGATGTGATCCATCTGGGAGAGGAGCTGGCGGTCCTTTTGCGGGAACGCGGTTACAACGTGTTTCATGATGAGAGTGTTTACGATTATCGGGACGGAAAGCTGGACCGGAGTGCGGCGTATACCTATGCACTTGATGGGATCACGGGACTTTTACAGAAATATCCGTCCATCGAAGTGGTTTTAGATATCCACAGGGACGGCGTTGCGGATGGGACGAGACTTGTGACGGAACTCGGCGGGAGCGAGACGGCAAAACTCATGTTTTTCAATGGGACGTCCATGAGCCCGGACGGACCGATCGAATATCTTCCGAATCCGAATCTCAGAGAAAACCTGGCATTCAGCTTCCAGATGCAGCTTCTGGCGGATGGAAAATATCCGGGACTGATGAGAAAGATCTATTTAAAAGGCCTCCGCTATAATGAGCATGTCCGGGCGCGCTCCGCCCTGATCGAGGTGGGCGCGCAGACAAACACATACGCGGAGGCGAAGGCGGCGATGGAGCCGCTTGCAGATATCCTGGATCTTGTGTTGGATCATGGACAGGGAGATTAAAAAATCCGAAGGCCAGGTGACTGCCGGGATTTCCTTACATACTGATCTTCTTTTCCCACTTTCCGGACATATAATAAAGCTCGACGAGAATGGATGCCACGATCCATCCGATCGGATAACCGAAGCCGACAACTGCGGCCGTGTTGCAGATCGAGGTTGCAATATAGAGATAGATCTGGCGGAACAGGACAAAGGAGAACAGCATGATCAGCATCGGAGTCCTGGAATCACCGGCTCCTCGCATGGCTCCTGCGACAACCTGGTTCGGGCAGCAGAACGCGAGCATGAAGACGTTCATCCGGAGAAACATGGTTCCGTAGCGGACCACATCCGGCTCCTGGTTAAAGATCGCGACAAGGCTCGGGGCGAACAGGAAGAGGACGGCGGCGCTTGCGAACGTGATAATGAGAGCGAGGCGCATCGCGACACCGGTACCTTTTTTGGCCCTCGGAAGGTTTCCGGCACCGAGGTTCTGACTCATGAAGGTCGTGGAAGCCTGACCGATACTCTGCATCGGAAGAAAGACGAACTGGTCGATCTTCGAATAACTGCTCCATCCGGCCATACAGCTCGAACCGAAGGTGTTGATGTAGGACTGGACATACACGTTTGAGAATGAGGTCAGCGACTGCTGGAATCCGGTCGGAAGTCCGATCATGAGGATCTGCTTGAAGATTCCTTTGTCGATCCGCAGATCACGCCAGGTAAGTCTGTAATTTTCCGTGCTGCGGGAGAGGACGACGAGTACCAGGGCAGCGGAGATGAACTGGGAGATGATCGTCGCGTAGGCAACGCCCTCGATCGCCATTCCGAAGCCGACCACAAAGAGGAGGTCGAGCGCGATGTTCATGACGCTGGAGAGACAGAGAAAGTAGAGGGGACGTTTCGTATCGCCCACCGCGCGCAGGATCGCACTTCCCATATTGTATACAAGAAGACCGAACACGCCGGAAAAATAGATTTCAAGGTACACGGACGCAGACGGAAGGACATCCTCCGGTGTGGACATGAATTCCAGCATATACGGGGTGACCCAGATGCCGAGTCCGGTCAGGAGAATTCCGCAGATGAAAGTCAGCGCCATCGTCGTCTCGACTGCGATGTGGAGTTTTTCATCATCGTGCGCTCCGTAGTAGCGGCTGATCACGACGCCGGCGCCGACGGAAGTTCCTGTGAAGAACATGACGATCATGTTGATGATACTTGTTGTGGACCCAACAGCGGCGAGGGCGTGGGAGCCGACGAAGTTTCCGACGACGAGGCTGTCTACGGTGTTGTAGAGCTGCTGAAAGAGATTTCCGATCACAAGCGGAACCGCGAACATGATGAGAAGTTTCGTGATGGAACCGGATGTCATGTCCATGGATTTTTGTTTTTTAGGGGTATGGTTCATAGCGGGTTCTCCTTGGCGTGACGCAAAAGGCTGCAGTAGTTACCGGATATGTTTCCAAAATGGAGAGTCATGCAGGATCCTGTCCGGATATCGCAGCAGGAAAATGGTGGACGGGTGACAAAAGAGGGACCGGGAGCAGAAATCCCAGTCAATGAAATGAATGTCAAGTTCATGTAAAGAATGTTAATTAAAGTCTAAATCAGAACGGTTGGAATGTCAATTGCTTTAACAAAACCTGTAAAAATGAAAAATTGCAAGGTAAATATTTGCGAAGGAAGACCCGGGATCATAAATACTGAAAGTGAGACCATGGCTCCCGGAAAAACCGGCAAAATCTGCGGGCGGTCATGTTCAGAACTGCTTGCGCATGAAGGCAAATAATGCTATATTTAATATGATAAATTGCCATTTCTGCCCCCATCAGCCTGCTCAGGGAATCTGATGGGAAAATGAATGCGATAAATATAGAAGAAAGGTAATTATTCAGTAGGTCTGCGCACTTGCTGCGCTGACCGTAACAAAACACAGGCTTGAAGGCAAAAATCCCATCGGCGAAGCCGATTTGGAATGGATTTTTGCTCGTAACTGTGAGGGACTGAACAGTTACGAAGAAAGATGTGCAGGAAACCGGCTGTCTCAGGGCGCCGGATCCCTGCAGAAGTAAAAAAGAAGAGAGGAACATGAATGGTTCATTATTCCCAGGATAAAATCAGAAATTTCTGTATCATTGCCCACATCGATCACGGTAAATCCACGCTGGCGGACCGCATTATCGAGAAGACCGGTCTTTTAACGAGCCGTGAGATGCAGGCGCAGGTTCTCGACAATATGGAGCTCGAGCGCGAGCGCGGCATCACGATCAAATCCCAGGCTGTCCGTACTGTCTATAAGGCGAAGGACGGCGAAGAGTATATCTTCAACCTGATCGATACCCCAGGTCATGTGGACTTTAACTATGAGGTATCCCGAAGCCTTGCGGCCTGTGACGGCGCGATCCTTGTCGTTGACGCGGCCCAGGGAATCGAGGCGCAGACACTTGCGAACGTCTACCTCGCCCTTGACCATGACCTCGACGTTGTCCCGGTCATCAATAAGATCGACCTTCCGAGCGCCGATCCGGACCGTGTGGCGGAGGAGATCGAGGACGTGATCGGACTTGAGGCTCACGATGCGCCGAGGATCTCCGCAAAGATGGGCTTAAATATCGAAGATGTTTTAGAGGCGATCGTCCACAAGATCCCGGCTCCGAAGGGAGATCCGGAGGCACCTCTCCAGGCCCTGATCTTCGACTCCCTCTACGATTCCTACCGCGGCGTTATCGTGTTCTGCCGTGTGAAAGAGGGAACCGTTAAGAAAGGAACCCCGATCCAGATGATGGCGACGGGCGCTTCCTACGATGTCGTGGAGGTCGGATACTTTGGCGCAGGCCAGTTTATCCCGTGCGATGAGCTCCGCGCCGGTATGGTAGGTTATATTACCGCCAGCATCAAGAACGTAAAAGATACCCGTGTCGGCGATACGGTGACGAACCGCTTAAATCCATGTGCAGCACCGCTTCCGGGATATAAGAAAGTCACTCCGATGGTCTACTGCGGTCTCTACCCGGCGGATGGAGCGAAATATCCGGAGCTTCGTGACGCCCTGGAAAAATTACAGTTAAATGACGCGTCCCTGTTCTTTGAGCCGGAGACATCCATCGCTCTCGGATTCGGATTCCGCTGCGGATTCCTTGGACTTTTACACTTGGAGATCATCCAGGAGCGCTTAGAGCGCGAGTACAACCTCGACCTTGTCACAACGGCTCCGGGCGTTGTATACCGGATTCACAAGACGAACGGAGAGGTGATCGACCTCACGAACCCGTCCAACATGCCGGATCCGTCCGAGATCGACTATATGGAAGAGCCGATCGTCTCCGCAGAGATCATGGTCACGACCGAATTTGTCGGTGCGATCATGCAGCTGTGCCAGGAGCGCCGCGGCGTTTACCTCGGAATGGAATATATGGAAGAGACTCGTGCACTCTTAAAATATGAGCTTCCGTTAAACGAGATCATCTACGATTTCTTCGATGCGCTGAAATCCAGATCCCGCGGTTACGCGTCCTTCGACTACGAGTTAAAGGGATACGAGAAGTCCGAGCTTGTCAAACTCGATATCCTGATCAACAAAGAGGCGGTCGATGCCCTTTCCTTCATTGTCTTCGAAGGTTCCGCCTACGAGCGCGGAAGAAAGATGTGCGAGAAGTTAAAGGATGAGATCCCGAAACACTTATTTGAGATCCCGATCCAGGCGGCCGTCGGCGGAAAGATCATCGCGCGTGAGACCGTCAGAGCGATGAGAAAGGATGTCCTCGCGAAGTGCTACGGCGGCGATATTTCCCGAAAGAAGAAACTTCTCGAGAAGCAGAAGGAAGGAAAGAAGCGTATGCGCCAGGTCGGAAATGTGGAGATCCCGCAGAAGGCGTTCATGAGCGTCCTGAAGCTGGATGAGGAGTAGACGGCAGAGGGAAGAACAGCGATTTTAAAAATCAGAGATCGATTGGCAGGATAGATTCCGCCGGATTCTGGAAAAAGCTGAAAAAATACAGTCTGACAGACAAAAGGATATAGTCCAGAATACTCCCTGCCTGCGCCGCAGCAGGGGAAAAACGCAAAAGTCCATTTCCGGTATAAGAAATGGACTTTTCCTGTATCCGGACCGGAGATCGAATTCCTGACTGCAGGGCCTGTCACCGGCGGTTCTTTTCAAATCTATGGAAACGGACCGATTTTGCCGTTACTTATCTCCTGAAAGGAGAACGGTTTCCCTGACGGAGACAGACCCTGAAAAAACAGAGTGAGGTACACAATGAAACTTACAACTCTTTGTTATATCGAAAAAGATGAAAAATATCTGATGATCCACCGGATCAAAAAGAAACATGACGTCAATAAGGACAAATGGATCGGCATCGGCGGAAAGTTTGAACGCGGGGAGAGTCCGGAGGACTGTATCCTCAGGGAGACGAAGGAGGAGACCGGTCTGACGCTCACAGACTACCGGCTCCGGGGCGTCCTGACTTTTGTATACAACGATGACGATGAGGAGATGGAGTACATTTTCCTCTACACGGCGGACGGCTTTGCGGGGGAGCTCGCGGAATGCAATGAGGGAACGCTGGAGTGGGTCCCGAAAACGCAGATCGACCGCCTGAACCTGTGGGAGGGCGACCGGATCTTCCATTATCTTCTCGATGAAGATGCGCCGTTTTTCTCCTTAAAACTCCGCTATCAGGATGATCTTTTAAAGGAGGCGGTCCTCGATGGAAAGCCGTTGGAGCTTCTCGATCTGCTCCGTGAAGACGGGGAACCGTCCGGTCAGGTGCGCTGGCGGACTCTGGTCCATCTTCACGGAGACTGGCACCGGACGAGCCATGTCTGGGTCGTGAGAAAACGCGCGGATGGAGGACATGACCTGCTTTTACAGAAGCGGAGCGGGGAAAAGGATTCCTTCGCAGGCTGTTATGACATCTCCAGCGCCGGACATATCCCGGCGGGACAGGACTACCTGGAATCGGCGCTGAGAGAGCTGAAGGAAGAGCTTGGGATCACAGCGAAACCGGAAGAGCTGCGGCTTGTGGGAGTCCACGACGGGCGCTATGAGGGCGAATTTGGCGGACAGATCTTTAAAAACCATGAAAAGAGCCATGTCTTCGTCTATGAGAAAACGGTGGAGATCGAAGACCTGAAACTTCAGAAGGAAGAAGTGGAGTCCGTAAAGTGGATGAAGATCGAAGATGTCCTTGCGTCGGTAAAAGCGCATGATCCGGGATACTGTCTGTTTGAGGATGAGATCGAAATGCTCTGCGGGGTGCTCAAATGAGCGGGGGCATGGAATTATATCTGCACATGCCGTTCTGTGTGAGAAAGTGTGCCTACTGCGATTTCCTGTCATTCCCGTCAGGAGCCAAGATGCAGAGAATGTATGCAAAGCGGCTGATGGAAGACATCGGTGTCATGGGAAAACGATACGGGGAGATCCCGGTCGAGACGATCTTTATCGGGGGCGGAACCCCGTCGGTGCCGGACTCTGGGCTGATCGTGGAGATCATGGAACATGTCAGACATGCGTTTCATGTCGCGGATGGCGCGGAGATCTCCATGGAGGCGAATCCCGGGACGGTGACGCGGGAGAAACTTACGGATTACCGGAAAGCTGGGATCAACCGGCTGAGCTTCGGTCTCCAGTCGGCGAATGACCGGGAGTTAAAACTTCTGGGGCGGATCCACACCTGGGCGGAATTTCTGGAGAGCTTTACGCTGGCCCGCGAGTGCGGGTTTGCGAACCTGAATATCGATCTCATGTCGGCGCTTCCGGGACAGACCTGTGAGTCATGGAAGAAGACGCTCTCGCGGGTCACGGATCTTGATCCGGAACATATCTCCGCATACAGCCTGATCATCGAGGAAGGAACGCCGTTCGGTGAACGATATGGGAGCGAAGAGGGGCGGAAACTTCTTCCGGATGAGGACTCCGAGCGGGAGATGTACCATGAGACGAAGCGGTTTTTAAAGGACTGCGGATACGAACGGTATGAGATTTCCAATTATGCGAAGCCGGGGCGGGAGTGCCGCCACAACATCGGCTACTGGACCGGAGTTCCGTACCTGGGACTCGGACTCGGGGCGTCCTCCTATCTGGACGGCTGCCGGTTCACCGTGAACCCGGATATGAAGCAGTATCTCGAAGAAAAGCCGGGAATGTTTGCAGATATCGAAAAGCTGACGAAGAAGGATATGGAAGAGGAATTCTTCTATGTAGGGCTCCGGATGACGGCCGGGGTGTCGCTTTCAGAATTTGAAAGACGATTCGGGATCTCCGCAAAGGAAGTCTACCCGGGGCTGATGGAAACATTCGTGAAAGAAAAGGCCGCGCATTTTGAAGGCGACCGCTTTGTACTGACTGATTACGGGCTCGATGTGAGCAACTATATCATGGCGCAGTTTCTGCAGGACTGAAGTTCCTGCGGAGGCTGCGTTTTTTAGATTTATGGGAAATTTTGACTTTATGAGTATAAAGTAATACAGAAATATATAGGCAAAGTAAAAGTATGGTAAAAATGTATAAAAAGCTATCAAAAACGGCGAAAATGTGCTATAATTTATACAATCCTTGAGAATGCGATTTTATGCATTTTGCACGGAGAATACCGATCCAGAAATACAGGGGGATATTTTTATGGCTAAGGAAATGATCGCAATGCTCCTTGCCGGCGGACAGGGCTCCAGACTCTACGCGCTGACACAGAAGCTTGCAAAACCGGCAGTTCCTTTCGGCGGAAAGTATCGGATCATCGACTTCCCGCTCTCGAACTGTGTAAATTCAGGAATCGATACCGTTGGAATTCTGACCCAGTACCAGCCGATGGTGTTGAATGAGTATATCGGAAACGGTCAGCCGTGGGATCTTGACCGTCTCTACGGGGGAGTCCATGTACTGCCGCCGTACCAGAAAGCGTCCGGCTCCGACTGGTATAAGGGAACCGCAAACGCGATCTATCAGAACATTCCGTTTATCGAGCGCTACGATCCGCAGTATGTGATCATCTTATCAGGTGACCAGATCTGTAAGCAGGATTACAGTGATTTCCTCCGCTTCCACAAGGAGAAAGGAGCGGAGTTCAGCGTTGCCGTTATGGAGGTCCCGTGGGATGAGGCATCCCGCTTCGGCCTGATGGTCGCAGACGATGATGACCGGATCACGGAGTTTCAGGAGAAACCGAAGAACCCGAAGTCCAACCTGGCTTCGATGGGAATCTACATCTTCAACTGGGATATCTTAAAGAAGTACCTGATCGAGGACGAGGCGGATCCGAACTCCGAGAACGACTTCGGAAACAACATTATCCCGAACCTTCTGAAGGACGGACGAAAAATGTACGCCTACCACTTTGAGGGATACTGGAAGGATGTCGGAACGATCTCTTCCCTCTGGGAGGCAAATATGGAGGTTCTGGATCCGGAGCATAGCGGGATCAACCTCTTTGATGAGAATTGGAAGATCTACAGCCGGAACAGCGGCATGACCGGACATAAGATCGGCTCCAACGCGGTCGTTGAGAACTGTATGATCACAGACGGCTGCCGGATTGATGGAAATGTAAAGCATTCGATCCTGTTCTCCGGTGTTAAGGTAGAAAAAGGTGCAAAGGTCGAGGATGCCGTTGTCATGGGTGGAACCGTCATCAAGGCCGGTGCCGTTGTGGAACACTGCATCGTTGCCGAGAACGTTGTGATCGGTGAGAATGCGATCGTCGGTTCCATGCCGAAGGATGAGGGACACGGTGTCGCGACGATCGGATCCGGGATCACAATCGGAAAGGGCGCAAAGATCGGCCCGAACGCCATGGTCAATAAAAATGTGGAGGACGGTGAAGAACAATGGTAAATTCCAATGCAAATGCGATCGGTATTATTTTCCCGAACAGTTATGACAATCTGGTGCCGGAACTTGCGGGCGACCGCCTGATGGCATCCATCCCGTTCGCGGGACGTTACCGGATCATCGATTTCCTCCTTTCGAGTCTCGCAAACTGCGGGATCAGCAATATCTCCATCGTGGTCCGCGAGAATTACCATTCCCTGATGGACCATCTGGGATCCGGCCGTGAGTGGGATCTTCTCAGAAAGAACGGAGGTCTCAGCATCTTCCCGCCGTATGCGGAGAAGAACATGAAGGTCTACAGCGGCCGTGTCGAAGCGCTGGAGAGTATTCTGCAGTTCCTTAAAAATAAGAAAGAAAAGTACGTTATCATGACCGACGCAAATATTGCGGTCGATTTTGATTTCAATGATATGTTAAGGGCACATATCGAGAGCGGCGCCGATGTGACTGTCGCTTACGCGGAGCAGGAGATCCCGGCGGAGCTGATCCACGCGGGCGCCCATGGGGACATGTATTACACGTTAAAGCTCGAGGACGGGCGTGTGAAAAGGATCTTCATGAATTCCGAGGAGAGCGGAAAACAGAATCTTTCCATGAACATCTATATTATGGAAAGAGAAGCTCTGATCGAGAAGATCCATGCGGCGTTTGTACGCGGCTATTCCTATTTTGAGCGTGATATCCTTGCACCGCGCCTGGAGAAATATAACGTCCGCGCGTACAAGTATGAAGGATATTATGCAAGGATCTGCGGACTGAAGAGCTACTTTGACGAGAATATGAAGCTTCTTGACGATGAGAATCTGGAAGCGCTGTTTACCGGCGGTCCGGTCTACACAAAGATCCGTGACGACAACCCGACGAGATACATTACCGGATGTAAGGCGAAAAATAACCTCGTTGCAGATGGCTGTGTGATCGAGGGAGATGTTGAGAACTGTATTCTTTTCAGAGGCGTCAAGATCGAGAAAGGCGCGAAGATCAGAAACAGTGTCCTGATGCAGGATACGGTCGTGAAGGCCGGCGGACGCTTGGATTACGTTGTTACCGATAAGAACGTTACGATCGAGGTCGGACAGGAGCTTAAGGGAACGGATACACAGCCGTTTTATGTTGCCAAGGGACATACGGTTTAAAAAAGCAAAGGATAAAAGGGAATCTTCCGTGAGAGACTGGATGCTCCATGGAGATTCCCTTTTTGTGTATATGAGAACATAGAAAAAATGAAATCGGAAAGGCAGAGCGCTAAAGTCTGTGAAGCGCGGATTTTCCTGTAAAAAAAGGTGACCTGCGCAATGGCAGATCACCTTTTTGTAAGAAAACGGAGCATCAGGACTGGATCAGATAGACCTCAGAACGTTCCACGCCGTGATTTTTTGTTTCCGAATGTGTGTTGTAAAAAATATCGATGTGTTTTCCTTTGACGCCGCCGCCGACGTCCTCAGCGATATATTCGACGCCGTCGATGAGAAGATGGCTTCCGAGCGGGATGACGCGCGGGTCAACGGCTACGGTGCGGCTCGCGGTGGCCTGGGTTCCTGTTTTTGTGAGGCGTCCATATCCTTCGGAGCAGCTTCTGCATGGGCAGTAGGCGGTTGTCTTGAAGGTTCCTAAGGAGACGAGAGTCGCGTTTTTGATGATGCCTGTCTCGGTATCGTACTGGTAGGCGATCGGAAGTGCCTGTCCGTTTACGCTGAGTTTTATCATGTAGGTGTTGTCCGGAATGGAGGACCAGTCGATCATGATCTCAAAGCCGTGGGCGCCGTTTCCGATGCCGCTTGTCTTTAAGTCATCGCGTTCGATATCTGCGGTGGCGGTCTCTGCTAAGAGAGAGTCGCCTGTATGGGCGTTGACCACGGTGACAGTGACGGAGACCGGGGTGTCCGGGGCCGCGGAGTTCCACGCCCATCCGGAGATCTTATTTCCGTCGATGCTGTCGAGGTGGCCAGAGTTTTTCGAGGTGCTTGCGAAGGCGCATACGGTGTTTAGGAGCATCGCGAGGATGGTTATTAAAACACTGATGGTCATTCTGATTTTCTTCATATAACATATCCTTTCTTTTTTGTTTCATATCTGTTACAAAGTATATGCTGTGATGTAACAAATATGTAACAATTTGGAAACAAATATGTATTATACACGGATTTTTTTATTTGTCAAGTTTTCGGGGGGTACGCGGTGAGGCTCCGGGATAGCGTGCAGGGGATGCGGGGATGGTTCCTCTAAGCTCACGGGCGGCTGCTAAGGGCAGAAAATCGACGACACAACTCGCTGCGCTCAGACAAGTGTCGCCGATTTTCTAACGCAGCCACCCGTGAGTTAAGAGGAAGCCAGATCCCCGGATCAAAGCACGCCATCCCGGAGCCTCACCGCTGTGGAGTAGCGGGAGGAAGGAAAAGGATACAACTCGCTGCGCTCAGACAAGTGTCACCGATTTTCTAACGCAGCCACCCGTGAGCTTAGAGGAAGCCAGATCCCCGGATCAAAGCACGCCATCCCGGAGCCTCACCGCTGTGGGATGGCGGGAGGAAGGGAAGAGGTATAACTCGCTGCCTGCGCTCGGACGTGTACTATTTTGTATTCAACACAGTCAGCTGCGGATTAAGAGGAAGTGTATATCTGGAGCAAAGCACTTTTGCCCGGAGCCTCACCGCTGGGGAGTTGCGGGAGTGAGTGTGAAGAATCGATATCTTATAAGGAAATAGTTTGGTTGGGGAAGATTACTGTCGGTAAAGTGCGCGGGAAATTATGGGGTTTCCGGGAGATTTCTGGATAAAACAGGAATTATTCCTATATTTGTGAAAAAAATGTGAAAATTATCAAAAGCCCTTGACAAAAAACTTGCGAAGTAATATAGTAGCAACTGTAGATGTTAGCACTCCTCAAAAGAGAGTGCTAGCAAATCAAAGAGAAGAGGTGAGAGGTTTGGAACTGGATGAGAGAAAAGAGAAAATTTTGAAAGCGATTATCCAGACGTACCTGGAGACCGGTGAGCCGGTCGGATCCAGAACGATTTCCAAATACTCGGATCTGAAGCTCAGCTCCGCTACGATCCGAAATGAGATGTCTGATCTGGAAGAGCTTGGTTACATTCTTCAGCCGCATACTTCAGCCGGAAGGATTCCTTCCGATAAGGGTTACCGGTTTTATGTTGACCAGATCATTAAAGAGAAGGACAGTCAGGTCGAGCACATGCAGGAACTGATGATCCAGCGGGTTGACCGCGTGGAACTGCTTTTGAAGCAGCTTGCAAAGGTTCTCGCAAAGAATACAAATTATGCGACTCTGATCAGCGGACCGAGTTACAGCCAGACGAAGCTTAAATTTATCCAACTCTCCAGAGTTGAGGAACATAAGCTTCTCGTGGTAATTGTTGTGGAAGGAAATATTATCCGGAACTCTTTTGTTACGGTTGATGAGGAACTCAGTGATGAGGAGATCCTGAATCTGAATATTCTCCTGAACAGCAATCTGAACGGTCTGACGATCGAGGAGATCAATCTTGGTGTGATCGCGAAGATGAAGGAGCAGGCCGGAAGCCACAGAAGAGTGGTGGATCTGGTCCTGAATGAGGTCAGCGAAGTGATCCGTTCCCAGGATGAGGATCTTCAGATCTATACGAGCGGGGCAACCAATATTTTCAAATATCCGGAACTTTCCGATACAGAGAAAGCGAGTCAGCTGATCAGCACGTTAGAACATAAGGAACTTCTCCGTGGGCTGATCGATGAACAGCAGCAGAATAAGACCGATGACCCGGACAATGAGATCCAGGTCTACATCGGAGATGAAACTCCGGTCCAGAGCATGAAAGACTGCAGCATCGTAACCGCAAATTATGCGCTCGGTGATGGAATGCGAGGAACGATCGGTATTGTAGGACCAAAGCGGATGGATTACGAGAAAGTCGTAACAACCTTGCGATCGCTTGTCGCGCAGCTGAACGAAACATTTAAAAATGAAAGGTGAAGAGAGCAGTGGAAGAGAAAGAGTTAGAAAAAGAGAACCAGGAGACGGAAGCTTCCGAAGAGAAAGAAGCGAAAGCCTCTGAGACTGATAAAGAAACTGAGAAGTCCGAGGATGCCGGAAAGAAGGAAAAAGCTCCGGAAAAGAAAAAGGATCCGAAGGACGAGAAGATTGATGAGTTAAATGACAAACTCAGAAGATCGATGGCGGAATTTGATAATTATCGCAAGAGAACGGACAAGGAAAAGTCCGCGATGTATGAGATCGGCGCGAAGGACGTGATCGAAAAGATCCTTCCGATCGTTGACAACTTTGAAAGAGGTCTTAACACAATCCCGGAGGATGCGAAAGGAACCGCATTTGCAGAGGGAATGGAAAAGATATATAAGCAGTTTGTAAAGACGCTCGATGATCTCGGCGTAAAGCCGATCGAGGCCGTCGGAAAGCCGTTTGATCCGAATTTCCACAACGCAGTGATGCATGTGGAGGATGAGAATCTCGGCGAAAATGTTGTGGCAGCTGAGCTTCAGAAGGGTTACACCTACAAAGAGTCGATCGTCCGTCACAGCATGGTACAGGTTGCGAACTAAGGATCGTGAGAGCACGTAAGTGCGGATCGATCCGGTATCAAAATTAACATTGAAATTCACTTAATTCCAAATATAACAGGAGGAAAAAATCATGAGCAAGATCATTGGTATTGACTTAGGTACAACAAACAGCTGCGTAGCAGTTATGGAAGGCGGTAAACCAACAGTTATCGCTAATACAGAAGGTGTCAGAACAACACCGTCTATCGTTGCATTTACAAAGACAGGAGAAAGACTTGTCGGTGAGCCGGCAAAGCGTCAGGCAGTTACAAACGCTGACAGAACCATCTCCTCCATTAAGAGACATATGGGTACTGACTACAAGGTAGACATCGACGGCAAGAAGTACACACCGCAGGAGATCTCCGCGATGATCCTTCAGAAGTTAAAAGCAGATGCTGAAAGCTACCTCGGTGAGAAGGTAACAGAAGCTGTTATCACAGTTCCGGCTTACTTCAACGATGCCCAGCGTCAGGCAACAAAGGATGCAGGTAAGATCGCCGGTCTTGATGTAAAGCGTATCATCAACGAGCCGACAGCGGCAGCCCTTGCTTATGGCCTTGACAACGAGAAAGAGCAGAAGATCATGGTATATGACCTCGGCGGCGGTACATTCGATGTTTCCATCATCGAGATCGGTGACGGCGTTATTGAAGTTCTTGCGACGAACGGTGATACACACCTCGGCGGTGATGATTTCGATAACCGTGTCACACAGTGGATGATCGATGAGTTCAAGAAGACAGAGGGCGTAGATCTTTCCGGTGATAAGATGGCACTTCAGAGATTAAAAGAAGCTGCTGAGAAAGCAAAGAAGGAACTCTCTTCCGCAACAACAACAAATATCAACCTTCCGTTCATCACAGCAACTGCTGATGGCCCGAAGCACTTAGATATGAACCTTACAAGAGCAAAATTCGATGAACTCACAAGCGACCTCATCGAGAGAACAGCGATCCCGGTACAGAATGCATTAAGAGATGCCGGCTTAACAGCAGCAGATCTTTCCAAGGTTCTCCTTGTAGGTGGTTCCACACGTATGCTTTCCGCACAGGAGAAGGTAAAACAGTTAACAGGCAAAGAGCCGAGTAAGTCCTTAAACCCGGATGAGTGCGTAGCCATCGGTGCAGCGATCCAGGGTGGTAAGTTAGCAGGCGATGCTGGTGCCGGCGACATCCTTCTTCTCGATGTTACTCCGCTTTCCCTTGCAATCGAGACCATGGGCGGCGTAGCAACAAAGCTGATCGAGAGAAATACAACCATCCCGACAAGAAAGAGCCAGATCTTCTCCACAGCCGCTGATAACCAGACAGCTGTAGATATCCACGTTGTACAGGGTGAGCGTGAGTTCGCAAAGGACAACAAAACTCTTGGCCAGTTCCGTCTTGATGGTATCCTTCCGGCAAGAAGAGGTGTTCCGCAGATCGAAGTTACATTCGATATCGATGCAAACGGTATCGTAAATGTATCCGCTAAGGATCTTGGAACAGGCAAAGAGCAGCACATCACGATCACATCCGGTTCCAACATGTCCAAGGATGATATCGATAAGGCTGTTAAGGAAGCTGCAGCTTACGAGGCTGAGGATAAGAAGAGAAAAGAAGCGATTGATGCGAGAAACGAAGCTGACTCCATGGTATTCCAGACAGAGAAAGCTCTCGAGGAAGTCGGCGACAAGATCGATGCAAACGACAAGACTGCTGTTGAGGCTGACTTAAATGCCCTCAAGGAAGCAATCGCAAAAGCTCCGGCAGATCAGATGACAGATGCTCAGGTCGATGAGATCAAGGCGGCGAAAGAGAAACTCATGAACAGTGCCCAGAAGTTATTCTCCAAGGTTTATGAGCAGGCTCAGGCAGCTCAGGGCGCAGCAGGTGCCCAGGGTCAGGCTGGTCCGCAGGCAGGTCAGAGCGCAAGCCAGGCAGGCTACGGCGATGATGTCGTTGACGGAGACTACAAAGAGGTCTAAGACGAAAAATAAATTGACAGACTGAAAATAGTCTGTCAGGCAAAGCAGATCCGGAAGGACGCCCGCAAAAGGGCGTTCTTTCGGCTGCCTTGTTTCCGGACGATGAATGATCCGGAGAAAATTTATCACGGCAGAAGATAAAACCGTGATGTCTGGAATGGGTTCTGGCGTTATCTGGTTACGGCGTGTGAAGGCAGATCTTCCGGCGGCAGAATTCCGCAAAAGGTACGTGGTACCGTTCATTAACAAGAAAGGTAAAGAAAGCAATGGCAGAGACCAAGAGAGATTATTACGAAGTCCTCGGCGTGCCGAAAGATGCGGACGAAGCGGCGTTAAAGAAAGCATATCGAGTTCTTGCAAAGAAATATCATCCGGACGCAAACCCGGGAGACAAAGAGGCAGAGGCAAAGTTCAAGGAAGCTTCCGAGGCATACAGTGTCTTAAGTGATCCGGAAAAGAGAAAGAAGTACGACCAGTTCGGTCATGCGGCTTTCGACGGAGGTGCAGGCGGAGCCGGATACGGCGGATTCGACTTTAACGGAGCCGATATGGGAGACATTTTCGGAGATATCTTCGGAGATTTCTTTGGCGGACGTTCCGCATACGGAAGAAGCAGCAATGGTCCGATGCGCGGAGCAAATTTGAGAACGGGTGTCCGTATCACGTTTGAGGAGGCGATCTTCGGATGTGAGAAGGAGATCGAGCTTACCCTGAAGGATGAGTGTCCGAAGTGTCACGGAACCGGCGCAAAGCCTGGTACATCCCCGATCACCTGTCCGAAATGTAACGGTAAGGGTAAGATCGTCTATACACAGCAGTCGTTCTTTGGCCAGGTACAGAATGTCCAGACATGTCCGGACTGCCGCGGTACCGGTAAGGTTGTCAAGGAGAAATGCCCGGATTGCTACGGCACCGGATATATCTCCAGCAAGAAGAAGATCCAGGTTAAGATCCCGGCCGGTATCGATAACGGACAGAGTATCCGTATCGCCGGGAAGGGTGAGCCGGGTACGAACGGCGGCGAGAGAGGAGACCTTCTCGTTGAGGTTACTGTATCCAGAAGCCCGGTATTCATGCGTCAGGAGACTTCCATCTTCTCGACTGTACCGATTTCTTTCGCAACGGCAGCTCTCGGCGGTCCGATCAAGATCAAGACCGTTGACGGTGAGGTTGAGTACGAGGTAAAACCGGGAACTCAGACTGACACGAAGGTACGTCTCCGCGGTAAGGGTGTTCCGTCCCTGAGAAATAAGAATATCCGCGGTGATCATTATGTAACGCTTGTTGTTACAGTTCCGGAGAAGCTGAATGAGGAGCAGAAGGAGGCTCTGAAGCGGTTTGATGACGCGATGAAGGGAATTGCGCCGGAGGAAGGGAAGAAGAAAGGGTTCTTTAGTAAGCTGAAAGAGGATCTGAAGAACGAGTAATAGAGATTGGATTAGAAAACGCACGTTTTGCATGCAGGGAGGATCGGTATGCAGGGCGTGCGTTTTTTGTGTATGTGCTTGCTTGGGGTGTTGGCGAGGGTACGCGGTGAGATTCCAGACAGGAGTGCCGTGAAAATCTGGAAAAGGATTTTGAGGTGTGTTGGCGAGGGTACGCGGTGAGCTTCCGGCCAGGAGTGCCGGGGATGCGGGGATGGTTCCTCTAACCTCCCGAGAGACTGCTAAGGGCAGAAAATCGACGACACAACTCGCTGCGCTCAGACAAGTGTCATCGATTTTCTAACGCAGTCACCCGCGAGCTAAGAGGAAGCCAGATCCCCGGATCATGCACTCCTGTCCGGAAGCTCACCGCTGGGGGATGGTGGGATCGCAAATAATGGTCACAATAATGGGAAATAATCTGCTTGTGGAACCTGAAGAAGTCTGTTATAATGGGGGCAGCTGAAAGCGAGAAATTACCTTTGTTTCTGCGACAAATATGAACAAACTGTGAACATGCCAAAAATCACCTTCAAAAAAGCCTTTTTCAGAATATTCTGGAAAATACTTGCAAAAACGAGTCCGCAAAGCCTTTATTTATGCGGGTTCCCAGAGGCAAGTGTAGAAATGGAGGTCGCCCCTTTCAGGGCATTGACACATTATATCCGCATACTGCGTAATTTCCGAAATATTCGTAGAAATGGAGGTCGCCCCTTTCAGGGCATTGACACAACCCATTGGGAAAGCTTTATTGCAGACGAAATCCGTAGAAATGGAGGTCGCCCCATTCAGGGCATTGACACCAAAAAACGGAATTATATTTCTGTACTGTTTGTGATAGTAGAAATGGAGGTCGCCCCATTCAGGCCATTGACACAGTGTTACAATTGCAACAACCAGCGTGATGTGGATTCCGGTAGAAATGAAGCTCGCCCCACTCAGGGCATAGTTACCGAAGTTGAACAGACCAGAGAACTTTCTTTTTGAACAAGAAAGTCCTCTGGTCTTTTTCCATTCGTAAGATTGCAAGTGTAAAAAAATCGTGAACTGGCTATCGTAAAATAAAAACATAAAGACAGAGAGTTCAAAAGAGGATAACAGCAACATAAAATTTTCATACATTTTAAATCAACGGTTGGAGAAGTTTTTTGTTGTCTCTGTTAGAATAAAAGCAGGATCAAATTGAAAGCTCTGATGGACTCTGGCTGTGAAAGCAGGAGGCAGGGGAAGCGCTGACAAGCAGAAAGGAACGAGTATGTACGCAGACGATAAATATAAGATTGTCGGGACCATTTCTATTCCGGAGGAGAAACGGGAAGAGTTCAACAGGAATGTAGAAAAGGTTCTGGATGTGTTCGGGATCAGGCAGACGGAAAAGCGAATGGTTGGGGACAGGGAGATCACGGTGTTAAAAAAGCCGGAGGCAGATGAAGATGGAATCGTAAGGTTTAATTATTCCATGTTCGAGAAGAGGGTCCGGGAAGGTGACAGTTATAACACGAAAACATGTCAACTGATCTGTCCGGACCGTGGATGGGATGAATTCGGCGTTGCCATGAACAGCATTTTGATCATGCAGGAAGCGTATTCGGAGACACCGTGTTTCCTGATGAGTGATGATGCATTATGTCCGGTTGGAAGTTACGCTGCGATGATCGAGGACATGACCGGGGTAAAGCTGGACTTTCCTCACAGGGGAAGGATCCTGGATGTTCTGGCATTCCTGAAGCAGAGGGACGAGTACCGGGATGTGGATGAATATAAATTATGGAACAGGATATGGGATGATACGATCCCGTTTACGACGGACGATATCATAGAACTGTTACATGTAAAATTTATGCCCAGTGAGGAGAGACAGAAGAATCCGTTTTGTGGAACAAAAAGTGAGATTAAGGATGCGACTTTAGTTGATCTGGAAGATTACCTCGTAAAAGAAATCAAGGAATACCTGGCGGACGGATCCGATGAAGTGCTTCGGGATTTTTACAGGGAGCTGATCTCTTCGGAACTTCCGGAACGCCGGAAAATGGCAGAACAAGACGGAACATTCGGGATCATTGCCGAAATATCACTCCGTGCTCCATGTACCTACCTTGTTTCTGCATATGCGGAAGCGGCTGACATTCCTTTCTGGGAACTATGGTTTAGTCTTCAGACGAAGGGCTACCGGACAAAGACGAAAATGTACCATGATGATCTCAGCAATTCAGCGGAACATAGAAAAAGAAGAGAGCTTTATCAGATATACCGGCGCGATAATGAAGATGAATTTCTGGAATTTGGAGCCGGACATCTCTCCAAAAAGCTTCTGGGACAGATCGCAGAGTGGAAAGAAGAGGTCCTGGAAATTCAGGTGCCGGAAGAGTTTGATGCGGAGCGTGCTGCTGGACAGATCCTGTGGGAGATGGAACATGTATGGAACTGTCGTTATGTGAGCGAAGAGGCAGTGGAGATCGTTCAGAAGAACAGGGATGATGTGCGTTGGCAGAAAGCATTGCTGGCGTTTCGGAAATATATGAATGCGTATCAGGAATATTTCCCGGAGCTGCCTCCGGAGCTGGTAACGGAGCAGATCCTTGTCAGAGAGCGTGACTACTATTGCCGCACGATCATGGCTGCATTCTGGTCGCTCATGATGAATGAAACATTAAGGCAGGATACGTTCAGATTCTGAGAAAGGCGACGGCTGTTCACTGGATCTACAGGTTTCATGTACGGACGATGAAATCACTGGTAAGCAGAACGCACGTCAACAATGGCAGAAATTCGGCCTGTAATTATGGAGACGTGAACAGCTGCGAAAGGGTGAAAAAATGGGAACATTTATGGGTTATAAAGGAAGAATGGCGGTTCCGGACGATAAGAGGGAACTGTTTACAGAGCAGATGATGAAGGTGTTTTATTACGGCGGCATGATGTCGTTTGATGACGTGAAGCTGTATGGACATGAGATTTCTCTGCTCTGCCCGGTGAAAAAGACGTATGGAAAGGAAGTGCGTTTCCATTACAATTACTTTCAGGACGATGCCTGGGAGACGGTGGAGTATGATGAAAAGGGAAATCGTCTGTGGTCAGGAAAGGTCGGCAGTAATGAATTTCTCGATGTGATGGCGGCGGCTTATATGCTGTATGAACTCTATTCGGATGAAGCGGGGGCGGCGATGGTCGATGGCGATATTCTTGATGGTGGAGAGGCAGTCGGATGGCTGAACCAGATCCTGAAAACGGAGTTTACGAGAGAAAAGCGCCTGGATCGGTTGTGGGAGCTGGGCGAAAAATTGGGACTGGAGTCTGCGGATGGCGATTACGATGCGCCTGATGTCCGGAAGATCATGGAGCTGATTCCCGAGGGACTTCGGTTTGCGGCGGGTGGAACAGACCTGGCCGATCTTATCTATATCGCCAATGGAACTGAATGTTTATGCGGAAAAGAGCCGGATGGAACGTATCCGGCGGAAGTTTATCACTGCAAGATGGCGCTCAGGAAGTATTTTGAGAAAAAAGGAGAGAGCGGGATCGATGATCTGTGGGCGCTTGTAAAGATGGAGCGGAAAGAGAGAGAGGCGGTGACGGATACTGCATGGAAGGAGATCGTGGGATATACGGAGTTTCTTCCGGCAAGAGTGATCGTGTTTCTGACAGCGGAACTCATGGGGCGAGAATTCTGGAAAGAGTGGGCGAAACTGCGGGAACATGTCTATCATGATGAAACGAGGAAGGTTTATGCGGCACCGGAGATCCTGAAGTTCCGGGAGAAAAAACGCAGGGAGCCGGCAGTGCCTTTGAGAACGAGCGATTTTCTGCGTCAGGATGGATTTTTTGCTTTTTTTGATACTCCAAAGGAACTCAAGGGAAAGCCGAATTATTATATCAGCGATGCGGACCGCCTGTACTGGTGGGATGGATCCGATGAGGTGGAGATCCCGGAGGAGACGGACCAGTGGCTGAGGAAGCTCGGGGAACGGTATCGGAAGCTGCTGGAAGTGCAGGAAACGGAGAATGTGGACTTTTTGGAGTATTTTTTCGGGCTTCTCGAGCAGATCAATGAGTTTTACAAACGGGTATTTCCGTTTCAGGAGATGTTTTATGATTTCCTCCAGAACGACAGCCGCAGGGAGTACCAGGCTGCATTGAAGCTTTTGGAAGAGCTGGATCAGGAAAACCGTGAGGATGGAAGGATCATAGAGAAATTGTCCGGGAGCTGGGATCTTAACAGTTATAATGTGACGCACAATGCAGGACGGATGCGGATGAAGAGGTATCTGGCGGTTCTGGCGAATCGGGGGCTGCGGGAGATGTATTTTGGGTTTTAGGGAAGAACCTCCCGGGCGGCTGCTAAGGGCGGAGAACGTGGAGACAGCTGCTATGGGCATATAGGATTTTCTGAACTGAAAATTCCGTATGATACAGTTGAGGCTGCGGATTTTGCTGATTTGGAATGCGAAGCATCGGCAAAATCCTGTTCCAGTGCGCAGGCAAGAAAGCCTGTGTACTGGGACACAACTCGCTTTGCTCAAATAAGTATCCGCTGTTCTCCAACGCAGTCACCTGTGAGCTAAGAGGAAGCCAGATCCCCGGATCATGCACTCCTGTCCGGAAGCTCACCGCTGGGAGATGGTGGGATCGCAAATAATGGTCACAATAATGGGAAATAATCTGCTTGTGGAACCTGAAGAAGTCTGTTATAATGGGGGCAGCTGAAAGCGAGAAATTACCTTCGTTTCTGCGACAAATATGAACAAAGTGTGAACATGCCAAAAATCACCTTCAAAAAAGCCTTTTTCAGAATATTCTGGAAAATACTTGCAAAAACGGGTCCGCAAAGCCTTTATTTATGCGGGTTCCCAGAGGCAAGGGTAGAAATGGAGGTCGCCCCTTTCAGGGCATTGACACACTCAGGATTTCAAATCTCACTATTCATATCCTGCAGTAGTAGAAATGAAGGTCGCCCCTTTTAGGGCATTGACACACTAATCGTTGTTACTTCCTATGGTTCATTCTTGCTACAGGTAGAAATGAAGGTCGCCCCTTTCAGGGCATTGACACAACCGACTCTTTTTGAATTCAAAGCATGGAAAAGAAGTAGAAATGAAGGTCGCCCCTTTCAGGGCATTGACACAGTAAATTACATGCAGCCCCTTCTCATGAATATCATGATGTAGAAATGAAGGTCGCCCCTTTTAGGGCATTGACACACCAGATTCAACTTTGAAACAATCAGACTTTACATCGATGTAAAGACGATCAAACATGTCAGCGGATTTTTACTTGAGGTCGTTGTCCTCACGGCGATGGCAACTCTAGATATCGACCTGATCAGTACATATATCGTACCGATCGTTGTCTACACAGCAATCTGCTGTGCACTGACACTTGCGATCGCCCTCGGCTTCTGCAAACTCTTCTGTAAAGATGAGTGGTTCGAGAAAGCGATCATGGCATTCGGCGTAGGTACCGGAAACACAGCGACAGGTCTTGCGCTTGTCCGTGCGGTTGACCCGGATTCCAACTCCAGTGCACCGGATAACCACGGTGTGTACAGCGCAGTTATGTGCTGGAAGGAAGCATTCGCAGGTCTCGTTCCGATGTGGACGATGACAGGCGTCGGAATGACGATGGGCGTCGGCGGAGCGATGTTTGCGATCTGCATCATCGTGGGATGCATCTTATTCGTCCGTCCGAACAAAAAGACGGCATAATATTTCGTATCGATTCAGCAGGCCTGAACATTTACAAAATTTCATAGCATTCACTTCGCGGGACAGGGCAGAAAGCTCTGTCCCGCTTTGTATATGACGCAGTAAAGTCCCACCTTGCAAAGCCTGTGAAACTATGTTATGATATCATGTGATTTCGTCTGCATCCATATAGGATACAGGCATATGTGCGGAAAGCCGGATATGACAGAACGGAATAAAACGATTGGTCCTGACCGGCGATCATAAAAAAGGAGAAACAGCATATGAAATGGAAGAAATTCACTCTTGAGACGACCACGGACGCAGTGGACTATCTCGGAAGTATGTTCGATGATATCGGGATCGAAGGAATGGAGATCGAGGACAACGTGCCGCTCACAGAGAGTGAGACAAAGGGAATGTTTATCGATATTCTCCCGGAACTCCCGCCGGACGACGGTACTGCCCGTGTAAGCTTCTACCTCGATGAGGATGAAGATACGGAAGAAAAGTTAAAAGCAGTCCGCGAGGGACTTGAGGAGATCAGCCAGTTCGTAAATATCGGAACCGCAAAGATCACAGAGTCCGAGACGGATGATAAGGACTGGATCAACAACTGGAAACAGTATTTCAAACCGTTTACCGTGGACCATATCCTGATCAAGCCGACCTGGGAGGAGATCCCGGAAGAACATAAGGACAAGCTCCTGATCCAGATCGACCCGGGAACCGCCTTCGGAACCGGAAAACATGAGACAACGCAGCTCTGTATCCGCCAGCTTGAAAAATATGTAAAGCCGGGCGTAAAGGTCCTTGACCTCGGAACGGGAAGCGGAATTCTCGGGATCGCGGCTTTAAAACTGGGCGCTGATTATGTATTCGGAACTGATCTTGATGAGAATGCGATCACGGCTGTCCATGAAAACCTGGCTGCGAACGAGATCCCGGAGGAGAAGTTCGGCGTGATCCAGGGAAACATCATCGACGACAAGGCAACCCAGGACGCAGCTGGATACGAGTGCTACGATATCGTTGTGGCAAACATTCTCGCCGACATTATCATCCTGATCCAGAAACAGGTTCCGTTCCACTTAAAGAAAGGCGGGATCTTCATCAGCTCCGGTATCATTGATATGAAGGAACAGGCGGTCCGCGAAGCTCTCGAGGCAAACGAAGCGTTCGAGATCCTTGAAGTGACAAGACAGGGCGAGTGGGTATCCTTTACAGCGAGGAAGAAATAGTGTACCATTTTTTTACGGAAACAGAATTTTTTACAGGGACGGAGGCCGTGATCACCGGCCCGGATGTGAATCATATTAAAAACGTGCTGCGGATGAAGCCGGGTGAGAAGATCCTGCTCAGCGACGGAAAGGGAACGAACTGCCTCTGCGAGATCACGGAGCTTTTTCCGGACAAGGTTCTCGCGAAGATCCTGCCGGAAGAGGTGGACGATACGGAGCTCCCGGTACAGGTGACTCTGTACCAGGGACTTCCGAAAGCAGATAAAATGGAATTTATCATCCAGAAATGTGTAGAACTCGGCGTCACAAAGATCGTTCCGGTGGATACCGACCGCGCGGTGGTGAAGCTCGACGCAAAGAAGGAAGAAGCGAAGAGAAAACGCTGGTACGGGATCTCCGAGAGCGCGGCGAAACAGTCGAAGCGCATGATCGTGCCGGAGATCGGAAATGTGATGAAATTCAAGGCGGCGATCGAGGCGGCGAAAATGGATGACCTGGCGATCATTCCTTATGAGGATTCGGAAAGTCTCCCGGGTGCGGGCGGAATGGCGCTCACGAGAGAGCTGATCGGAAGCTTAAAGCCGGGACAGAAACTGTCCATCTTTATCGGACCGGAAGGCGGATTTTCGGACGGGGAAGTGGAGATTGCGATGAACTCCGGCGTGAGACCGGTGACACTCGGAAAGCGGATCCTGAGAACCGAGACGGCCGGAATGTTCGTGATGGCGGCGGTCGGATTATTGCTGGAATCATGAAGAAACGTGGAATACGAGAATAAGGAGAACGGTCAGGATAACGGAAAAATGACAGCAGGAAAACTGTGTGCATGGAGTTATTGCTGACAAACTGGGAGTAATAAAACTCATGGATAAGAGAGAAGTTTATTTTGACAACTCCGCGACTACCCGCGCGTTCGATGAGGTGCGCGATATCGTCGCTGAGACAATGACCGTGGATTATGGAAATACGTCCTCCAGACATATGAAAGGTGTGGAGGCGGAAAACTACATTAAGACTGCCCGCGAGGAGATCGCGAAAACGTTAAAGGTAAAGGACAAGGAGATCCTCTTTACCTCCGGCGGAACGGAGTCCAACAACATGGCGCTGATCGGTACGGCGCTTGCAAACAAGCGCGCCGGAAACCACATCATTACCTCCTGCGTGGAACATGCGTCCATCTACAATACGACAGCATTTCTTGAAGAGCTTGGTTTCCGCGTGACCTACCTTCCGGTCGACCACAACGGACATGTCTCCCTGGATGCACTCCGCGAGGCGATCTGCGACGATACGATCCTGGTGTCCGTCATGTATGTGAACAACGAGATCGGCGCTGTGGAGCCGATCGAGGAGATCGCGAAGATCATCAAGGAGAAAAAGCCGTCCGTCTACTTCCATGTTGACGCGATCCAGGCTTACGGAAAATATGTGATTCGCCCGAAAAAACAGGGGATCGATCTGTTATCTGCCAGCGGCCACAAGATCCACGGACCGAAGGGAACCGGCTTCCTCTATATCGATGAGCGCGTGAAGATCAAACCGATCATCTACGGAGGCGGTCAGCAGAAAGGTATGCGCTCCGGAACCGAGAACGTTCCGGGCTGTGCAGGACTTGGCCTTGCGGCAAAGATGGTCTATACAGACCATGACGCGAAGATCGATAAGCTCTACGCGATCAAGGACCGCATGGTGAAAGGCCTGCAGGCGATGGACGGCGTTACGGTCCACGGACTTACCGGACGTGACAGTGCACCGCAGATCGTGGCGGCAGGATTTGAGGGCGTGAGAGCGGAAGTGCTTTTACACGCATTGGAAGATAAAGGGATCTACGTTTCTTCCGGTTCCGCATGTTCATCCAACCATCCGGGTGTGTCCGGAACCTTAAAGGGGATCGGCGTGAAGGATTCCCTGCTCGATTCCACACTCCGCTTCTCCTTCGGCGCATTCAATACGGAGGAAGAGGTGGACTACTGCCTGGACGTGTTAAAAGAGCTTGTTCCGATGCTGCGGAGATACCGCAGAGCGTAAATATAGAAAACCAATGGAGGAAATTCCGTGAAATACAGATCATTTTTAATTAAATACGCGGAGATCGGCGTAAAGGGAAAGAACCGTTACCTCTTTGAGGACGCCCTTGTAAAACAGATCCATCACCGTTTAAAGAACCTGGAAGGAAAGTTCGAGGTTACAAAGGAAGCCGGAAGAATCTATGCGGAGGCATCTGAAGATTTCGATTACGATGAAGTGATCGACGCTCTCCAGCATGTATTCGGTATCGTCGGGATCTGCCCGATGGTCCAGATCGAGGACAACGGCTACGAGGACTTAAAGGCCCAGGTGGTCAAGTATATCGATGACGCATATGAAGATAAACACTTTACGTTCAAAGTTGTCGCGAGACGTGCGAATAAGCAGTATCCGGTCGTTTCCGACCAGATCAACCGCGACCTCGGCGAGGTGATCTTAAACGCATTCCCGGAGACAAAAGTAAATGTCCACACACCGGACGTATTACTCCGTGTGGAAGTCCGCCACAAGATCAACATCTTCTCCGAGACGATCCCGGGACCGGGCGGAATGCCGATCGGAACCGCAGGACGTGCGATGCTGCTCTTATCCGGCGGTATCGACAGCCCGGTTGCCGGCTGGATGATCGCGAAGCGCGGCGTTACGATCGATGCGACTTATTTCCATGCTCCGCCGTATACAAGTGAGCGCGCGAAGCAGAAGGTCGTTGATCTCGCAAAACTTGTCGCAAAGTACACAGGTCCGATTCGCTTAAATATCATCAACTTTACCGATATCCAGCTCTACATCTACGACCAGTGCCCGCATGACGAGCTTACAATTATCATGCGCCGCTATATGATGAAGATCGCGGAGACGATCGCGAAGGAGAATGACTGTCTGGCACTCGTCACCGGCGAGAGCATCGGTCAGGTTGCATCCCAGACGATGCAGTCCCTCGCCGTTACAAATGAAGTCTGCGAGCTTCCGGTCATGAGACCACTCATCGCGTTCGACAAGCAGGATATCGTGGATATTTCCTTAAAGATCGGAACTTACGAGACATCCGTTCTTCCGTATGAGGACTGCTGCACGATCTTCGTCGCAAAGCATCCGGTCACAAAGCCGAGCTTAAAGAAAATCAAAAATTCCGAAAAGAAGCTGGATGAGAAGATCGATGAACTGATGAAGACGGCACTTGAGACGAGAGAAGTGATCCGCTGCATCTAAAAAAAGGTGCAAAAAAACTGCCGGAAGTAAGATTCCGGCAGTTTTTAAAACCTTGTAACTGTTCAGTACCTTTACAGTTACACCCTTTTTTTCTTATGCTTCAATGATATACGGAGCAAGTACGGTAAGGATCTCTTCTGTGTTTCCGCCATCGTGGATATTCAGATCGATCGGCTTGGAAAGATCCAGGCTGAAGATTCCCATGATGGATTTTGCGTCGATGACGTATCTGCCGGAAACAAGGTCGAAATCGGTATCAAACTTTGTAAGGTCGTTTACAAAAGACTTCACTTTATCGATGGAGTTTAAAGAAATTTTAACGGTTTTCATGTCAGTGTTCCTCCCAATACTCGAATATTTGTTATTCTGATAAAATAGAAAAACCTACTTTCATACTAAATGGACATGCATGAAAAGTCAAGAGGTATCTTGAATAATGTTTAACAAGAATCAGCAAGAATTCTCCCACCTCTATAGGTGGTGAGATGAATTGCCATCTCTTGCATAGTGCGATAGTTGGTATGTAGATATCAGATTATTGCACATAGCTGTGCTGTGTATTGTAAACTTCTCATATATTGATTTTTGTAGTCGTGCTATATCATCAATTCTGCATACAATGAATAAGCCTGAAGGGAAAATAGATTGCAGATTAAGCAGAACAAATGTTCTGAAATGTAATAGACAAATGATCTCAGTTGTGATATAATTAAATCAGTCGAAATAGAAAGAAAGTCCGATAAATATGAGAGAACTTGACAATAATGCACATTCAGTATTTTTACTCTATTATCATCTGATCCTGGTCGTAAAGTACCGGAAAAAGGTCCTGAATGATCCGATCTCGGATCGCGCACGAGAAATCTTTGAATACATTGCGCCCAAATATCATATCACCCTGGAAGAGTGGAATCACGATGAGGACCATGTTCATATCATGTTCCGTGCCCATCCGAAGTCGGAACTCAGTAAATTTATCAATGCCTATAAAAGTGCCAGCAGCCGTCTGATCAAAAAAGAGTATCCGGAGATCCGGCAGAAGCTTTGGAAGGAAATGTTCTGGAGTCAGAGCTTCTGCCTCCTGAGTGCCGGCGGAGCTCCGATCGAAGTGATCCGCCAGTACATCGAGACACAGGGGGAGAAAAAACATGAACGTAGTATACCGGTTTCGGATCTATCCCAATAAAATACAACAGGAACTGTTTGCAAAAACATTTGGATGTGTCAGGTTCGTATATAACCGGATGCTGTCAGAAAAGAAGGAATGCTATGAAAAGACCGGAAAAAATCTAAAGGTCACTCCGGCAAAATATAAGGCAGAATTTCCATGGCTAAAAGAAGTGGACAGCCTTGCTCTGTGCAATGCCCAGCTGCACCTACAGATTGCATATAAAAACTTTTTCCGGGATCCATCGTTTGGTTTTCCGAGATTCAAGTCAAAAAAGAATCCTGTTAAAAGCTATACCACAAACAGTGTCAATGGAAATATCCTGTTAAAAGAGGGGAAACTGAAGCTCCCCAAAACTGGCTGGATCCGGATCCGGCAGCATCGTAAGATCCGGGAAGATGCCTGCCTGAAAGGCGCAACCGTCTGTATGGAAGCTGATGGGCGGTATTATGTTTCTCTTCTGTATTTTTGTGAAGAAAAGCCGGTGGAAACAAGGAATATAAGGCAGGCCGTCGGACTCGATTTTTCCATGAAAGAACTATATGTAGATTCCAATGGAAAACATGCAGGTTATCCGCACTATTTCAGAAACAGCGAGGAAAAACTGGCGAAAGCGCAGAGAAAACTGAGTCATTGCCGGAAGGGGAGCAATCGTTACAAAAAACAACAGAAAAAAGTGGCGCGGATCCATACGCATATCGCTCACCAGAGAAAAGATTATCTACATAAAGAATCAAGAAAGATAACCAATTTCTATGATATCGTATGTATTGAAGATCTGGATCTGAAGACGATGAGCGGGGAACATCATTTTGGAAAAAGTGTTCATGACAACGGTTGGAGAATGTTCACAGATTTTTTGCAGTATAAACTGGAACGGGAAGGAAAGAAACTTGTCCGCATCGACCGCTGGTATCCCAGTTCCAGAACATGCAGTTGTTGTGGAAAAATAAAACATGATCTGAAACTGGAAGAGCGGGTATATCTTTGCAGCTGCGGAAACCAGATGGACCGTGATGAAAATGCGGCGATTAATATCTGCCGGGAAGGCCTGAGAATATCCGGGATCATATTAGAAAAAAGCGAAAAAGCATCATAAAAAGATATCAGCCAAAAAGAACCGTGGGACACACGGGGATCGCTCGTGAATGCTTTGCCCAACGGGGTAATCGAACGAGAAGCCCCCACTTCAAGCGTGAGCTAAGTGGTGGGAGTATGTCACGTGTTACTGTATGTTACTGTACACGGTAGAAATTTTCTGAACTGAAAATTCCGTACAATACAGTTGTGGCAGCAGATTTTGCCGATTCGGAATGCGAAGCATCGGCAAAATCCGGGTATAGTGACAGAAACTGATTATATAATATGAGGAGATAGAATATGAGAAAAGCAGCGCTTCACAATCTTGGCTGCAAGGTAAATGCGTATGAAACGGAGGCGATGGAACAGCTTCTGGAGGCCGCTGGATATGAGATCGTGGGATTTGAGGAGAAAGCGGACGTCTATGTCATCAACACCTGCTCCGTGACGAATGTGGCAGACAAGAAATCACGCCAGATGCTGCACCGCGCGAAGGCGAAAAATCCGGACGCGGTCGTTGTCGCGGCAGGCTGTTATGTGCAGGCGGCAGCGGACAAACTGAGAGAGGACGCCGCTGTCGATCTGATCATCGGAAATAACCGCAAGGCGGATCTCGTTCCGCTTTTAGACGCCTGGTTTGCCGGAAAAGAGATCAAAGAGTCCATCACGGACCTCGCGGGATCCAATGAGTACGAGAAGCTTCACATTAAAAAGCAGGCGGAACACACCCGTGCGTTCATCAAAGTCCAGGACGGATGCAACCAGTTCTGCAGCTATTGCATCATCCCGTACACGAGAGGCCGCGTCAGAAGCCGCCGGCCGGAGGACGTGGAGGAGGAAGTAAAGATCCTGGCGGAGGAAGGTTACAAGGAAATTGTCCTCACAGGCATCCATCTGACTTCCTACGGCATCGACTTCAAGGATGAGGGGATCGACTTTCTGACACTGATCAAACGGCTGCATGCGATCGATGGGATCGAGCGGATCCGCTTCGGCTCCCTGGAACCGCGTGTGATCACGGAAACGTTCGCGGAGGAGCTTTCAAAGCTTCCGAAGATCTGCCCACATTTCCACCTCTCTTTACAGAGCGGATGCGATGACACCTTAAAGCGCATGAACCGCCATTACACCTGTGAGGAGTACGCGGAGCGCTGCGCGATCCTCAGAAAATATTTTGAGAATCCGGCGATCACGACGGACGTCATCGTGGGATTCCCGGGTGAGACGGATGCGGATTTTGAGACGACAAGGGAATTCCTTGAGAAGGTCCACTTCTATGAGATGCATGTGTTCCCGTACTCCAGACGTGCCGGAACCCGCGCGGACCGGATGCCTGACCAGGTGCCGGAGCCGGTGAAGAAGGAGCGGAGTGCCGTTCTCTTAAAACTCGAGAAAAAAATGTCCGGGGAATACCGGGAATCATTCCTCGGGACGGAGCAGGAGATCCTCCTCGAAGAGCCGGTGACGATCGACAGCGAGGTCTGCATGACCGGATATACGAAGGAATATGTGAAGGCAGCGGTCCGACTTGACGGGCGCGATCCGAAGATGCTGAAAAATACATTTGTCAGGGGAACCTTGAAGGAATTCCTGACGGAGGAGATCATGCTGCTCTCATAGAGCGGCGGAGTTACTTTTCACGGATAGGAATTTTCTGAACTGAAAATTCCGTATGATACCGTTGTGGTCGCAGATTTTGCCGATTCGGAATGCGAAGCATCGGCAAAATCACGTTACAGTGCGCGGGCATGGAATGCTCGTGTACCGTAACGCAGCGCCGCCGATGGTCAGCCGGGCAAGTTTGTATTGCAGAAACGATAAAATTAGAGTAGAATAAAGAATAGCAACAAAAGGGTTGATATAAATCTGATTTATATCAGCACAAGAGGACGTGAGGATATTTATGGGCGATATCAGTAATACACAATATTTTAAAGCGGTACAGGAAGATAAGAAGCTTGAGGTCGGCGAGGTCCTTCGTGAAGTCTACGAAGCACTGACCGAAAAAGGGTATAACCCGATCAACCAGATCGTCGGCTATATCATGTCCGGCGATCCGACCTATATTACGAGCTATAAGAGCGCGCGAAGCCTTATCATGAAAGTAGAACGTGACGAGATCCTGGAAGAGCTGATGGAGAACTATATCGAGACGAGACTCCGCTAGTCTTTCCGCAAAGGATGAGATGTCAGGTACTGAACAGATACGACGCCAGAACAAACAGCCGGGAAGGAACATATCCGGCTGGTTTTGGTATGAGGAAAAATAACAGAGGACAGAGTTTATGAGAATACTCGGACTGGATTTCGGTTCAAAGACTGTGGGAGTCGCGGTCAGTGACGGACTTCTTCTGACAGCCCAGGGCGTGGAGACGATCGAGCGCAAGGATGAGAACAAACTGCGCAAGACGTGTGCCCGGATCGAGGAGCTGATCAGGGAGTATGAGATCACGGAGATCGTTCTGGGACTCCCGAAAAATATGAACAATACAGAGGGCGAGCGCGTTGAGAAAACGAAAGCCTTCGGAGAAATGTTAGAGCGCCGTACCGGACTTCCGGTGCATTACTGGGATGAGCGTCTCACGACCGTTGCTGCGGAACAGATCCTGATGGAGAGTGGAGTGCGCCGCGAGAACAGAAAAGCGGTGATCGATAAAGTTGCCGCGGGCCTGATCTTACAGGGATATCTGGACTGCTTAAAGACGAAAGAAGATCGTCAGGAAGACTGAGAACGAAACGTGTAACTACGAAAACAGGAAACACTCGGCAGATGGCCCGGCTGTGGGCTGCAGCAAACAGGAGAATATGTATGGAAGAGAGAAAGATCACACTGGTCGACGATGACCAGACACTCGAATTTTACGTTGTGGAAGAGACAAAATTAAACGGAGCGAACTATCTTCTCGTCACAGATGCGGAAGATGACGATGAGGAAGGTGACTGCTATATCTTAAAGGATATGTCCGGCGCTGAGGAGGCGGATGCCCTCTATGAGTTCGTGGAAGATGAGGACGAGCTGGAAGGACTCATGAAGATCTTCGCAGAGCTTCTTGACGACGTGGATCTGGAAAAACAGTAAAATAAGACAATGCGCGCCCACAACGGGCGTTTGACCCGGTCTTATCTGACGGAGATAAGACTGAGTAAATTTTTGCGGGATAGATGTTGGGAGACGAGAAAATGAACGATGAGACAGTAAAAGGACTGCTTCGCAAGGCAGGATTAAAAGTGACAAATCAGCGTATGATCGTGCTGGATATTATTGCGTCGCACCCGGCGGAACATCTGACCGCGGAAGAAATCTATGATCTGGCGAAAGTAAACAGCCCGGAGATCGGACTGGCTACGATATACAGGACTGTCCAGGTCCTTTTAGATCTGCATGTAATCGACAAAGTCACATTTGATGACGGTTTTACCCGGTATGAGCTGAACGGTGAAGAAAGCGCATCGGGACACCGCCATCACCATGCCATCTGCACAGGCTGCGGAAAGGTGTATTCCCTGGAATCGGACCTTTTAGACAGCCTGGAGGCGGAAGTGATGGAGAAACTGGGCTTTCTCGTGATGAACCACGAGGTAAAGCTCTACGGACTTTGCAGTGAGTGCAGGAAAAATGAAGAAAAAAAGAAAGAGGTTATGAATCGTGAAGAACGTGAAAAATGATACAGAAAACTATAAAGTCAAAATTATCCCTCTCGGGGGACTGGAACAGATCGGAATGAACATGACAGCCATCGAGTACGGCGACAGCATTATCGTGATGGACTGCGGACTCGCATTTCCGAGCGACGATATGCTTGGAATCGACCTTGTCATTCCGGATGTAACCTACTTAAAAGATAACTATGAGAAGGTAAAAGGATTTGTCATCACCCACGGCCATGAGGACCATATCGGTGCGCTTCCGTACGTGTTAAAAATGGTGAACGCGCCGGTCTATGCGACCAAGCTGACTATGGGACTGATCGACCATAAACTCGAAGAGAACAACATGCTGCGCAGCGTAAAGCGCAAGGTTGTAAAACACGGACAGTCCATCAATCTCGGCTGCTTCCGCGTGGAATTTATCAAGATGAACCACTCGATCGAGGACGCGGCTGCTCTTGCTGTATTTACACCGGCGGGAATCATCTTAAATACCGGTGACTTCAAGATCGACTACACGCCGGTATTCGGTGACGTGACCGATCTCCAGAGACTTGCGGAACTCGGAAAGAAAGGCGTGCTCGCACTTTTATGTGATTCCACGAACGCGATCCGTCCTGGCTTTACGATGTCCGAGAAGACGGTCGGAAAGACGTTCGATGCGATCTTCGCTGAGCACCAGCAGAACAGGATCATCGTTGCGACATTCGCTTCCAACGTGGACCGCGTGCAGCAGGTCATCAACTCCGCCTGCAAGTACGGAAGAAAAGTCGTTGTGGAAGGCCGCAGCATGGTCAATGTCATCGGAACCGCACAGGAACTCGGATATATCAACATCCCGGACGGAACCCTGATCGATATCGAGCAGTTAAAGAACTATAAGGAGGAGGATACCGTCCTCATCACGACAGGAAGCCAGGGTGAGTCCATGGCGGCTCTCTCCAGAATGGCGTCCTCCATGCACAGAAAAGTATCCATTACCCCGCGCGATGTTGTCGTTTTAAGTTCTACCCCGATCCCGGGAAATGAGAAAGCCGTATCGAGAGTTATCAACGAACTCTCCATGAAGGGCGCGACCGTAATTTCCCAGGATACCCATGTATCCGGGCATGCATGCCAGGAGGAGATCAAACTCGTTTATTCTCTGGTACGTCCGAAATATGCGATCCCGATCCACGGTGAGTACCGCCACAGAATGGCACAGAAGGAGCTTGCGATTTCTCTCGGCATCCCGAAGGAGAACGTTGTGATGCTCCACACAGGAGATGTGCTCGAGATCGGTGAGAGCGGCGCAGATGTGATCGATCATGTACAGGCCGGCGGCGTTCTCGTTGACGGACTCGGTGTCGGCGATGTCGGAAATATTGTTCTCCGTGACCGCCAGAACCTTGCCCAGAACGGTATCATTATCGTTGTCCTGACACTTGAGAAACACTCCAATCTCCTGCTCTCTGGACCGGATATCGTGTCCCGCGGATTTGTCTACGTGCGTGAGTCTGAGGATCTGATGGAGGAGGCACAGGCGATCGTGGATCAGGCTGTTGCAGACTGCTTAGAGCGCCACGTATCCGACTGGGGCAAGATCAAGAACATTATCCGCGACAGCTTAAGCGACTTCTTATGGAAGCGCATCAAGAGAAACCCGATGATCCTTCCAATCATCATGGAAGTTTAAATGAACCCAGTTAGCCGTGCACTGAGCTGGGCTGAAAATTGTGTTGCAAGCTTGCTTGCATAAGCAATTTTTGGCACAGCTCAGTATAGGGGGAACGCCCCCGGCTTCTTGTTTTCATGCACATGAAAACAAGAAGATACACGGCGGAGCTACCTGCAAGGGGAATGATATGAGCAAGATAACACGAGAAATCAACAAGATCAGCCTGTTTGTCATCAGCACATCCGGACGGATCATCCTGTATGGACTTGCTGCCATCCTGATCGTCACCGGGGCGAGAAGTGCCTACTCCTTTGGCCACGGGATCTTCTATGCGCCGGCGATGGAGGCGGAGCCGGGAACAGAGAAGAGCGTGAAGCTCACCGGAAACGAGTCGGTGGAAGAGGTCGGAAAGATCTTAAAGAAAGCCGGCCTGATCCGTGACCCGCGTACCTTTACGATCCAGGCAAAATGCTATGGATACGAGGTGAAGGCCGGAACCTATGAGTTAAATACATCGAAGGACTCCAAAGAGCTGATCGATATTTTAAAGGAAAGCCCGGAAGATGCTGCGAAGGAAGATACGAAATCATGATCACGGAAAACAGACTTACGGCTTATATAAATTCCCTGGATCAGGGGGATGGGGAGCTCATTGAACAGATCGCGGAGACTGCGGTAAAAAACAGAGTTCCGATCATCCGCAGGGAGACGGCGGCACTTTTAAAGACAATGGTGACGCTTGTTTCCCCTGCCAGGATCCTGGAAGTCGGAACGGCGGTGGGGTATTCAGCGCTTTTGATGGCGTCTGTAATGCCGGAAAACTGCCGGATCACGACAATCGAAAAATATGAAAAAAGGATCCCGGAGGCGAAGGAAAATTTCCGCCTCGCAGGGATGGAAGAAAAGATCACGCTGCTGGAGGGCGACGCCGGGGAAATCCTCGCGGGGCTTTCCGGCTCCTTTGATTTTATCTTCATGGACGCAGCAAAGGGGCAGTATATCAACTGGCTGCCGGATATCCTGCGCCTGCTGAGAGACGGCGGACTCTTAATGTCTGACAATGTCCTGCAGGACGGGACGATCATGGAATCCCGCTACGCGGTGGAGCGTCGGGACCGCACGATCCATGAGAGAATGAGAGAGTATTTGTACACATTGAAACATATGGATGAATTTGAGACTTCGATCCTGCCGGTGGGCGATGGGGTCGCGCTCAGTGTAAAAAACAGGTCAGGAAAGGATTAGTTATGAGAAAAACAGAACTTCTGATTCCGGCAGGAAGCCTTGATGTCTTAAAGACGGCCGTGATCTACGGCGCCGATGCCGTATATCTCGGCGGTGAGGCATTCGGACTCCGCGCCAAAGCGAAAAACTTTACGAACGAAGAGATCATGGAAGGGATCAAATTTGCCCATGACCACGGCGTAAAGGTATATATCACGGCGAATATCCTCGCACACAACGATGACCTCCCGGGCGTGGAGGCATATTTTGAGGAATTAAAGACGATCCGTCCGGACGCGCTGATCATCTCGGATCCGGGTGTCTTTACGATCGCTAAGAGAGTTCTCCCGGATATGGAGATCCATATCAGCACACAGGCGAACAATACAAACTATGGAACTTACCTTTTCTGGCATGAACTCGGCGCAAAGCGCGTCGTATCCGCCAGAGAGTTATCTTTAAAGGAGATCAAAGAGATCCGCGCGCACATCCCGGAGGACATGGAGATCGAGAGCTTTATCCACGGCGCCATGTGCATCTCCTATTCCGGAAGATGTCTGCTCAGCAACTTCTTTACGGGGCGCGACGCGAACCAGGGTGCCTGTACCCATCCGTGCCGCTGGAAATATTCCGTTGTCGAGGAGACAAGACCGGGCGAGTACATGCCGGTCTATGAGAATGAGCGCGGAACTTATATCTTCAACTCCAAGGATCTCTGCATGATTGAACATGTGCCGGAGATGATCGATGCGGGGATCGACAGCTTTAAGATCGAGGGACGCATGAAGACGGCCCTCTACGTGGCGACTGTCGCGAGAACCTATCGCAAAGCGATCGATGATTATCTGGAGGACCCGGAAAAATATAAGGCGAACATGGAGTGGTACAAGGAAGAAATCGGAAAGTGTACGTATCGTGAGTTTACCACAGGCTTCTACTTCGGAAAACCGACTTCCGAGACCCAGATCTATGACAGCAATACTTACGTGAAGAACTATATCTACCTCGGAACCGTGGAAGAGCGGGATGCGAGAGGATTCGCGAAGATCGAGCAGAAGAATAAATTCTCTGTCGGCGAGACGATCGAGATCATGAAGCCGGATGGAAGAAATATTTCCGCGCTTGTCCGCGGCATCTACACAGAGGAAGGCGAGAGTCAGGAGAGCGCACCGCATCCGAAACAGATCCTTTATATCGATCTGGACGGGGAAGTGGAGCAGTACGATATTCTCCGCAAGAAAGAGGCGGAGTAAGATCCGGATCCGGAAAGAAGACAAAGCTGAATGGCTGCGTGCAGGATTTAGAAAGGAGGCATGATCGTGACAGTAATTTTTGGCATCCTGGGAATATTGTGTCTCATTTATTATGGTGTGATCGTGATCTACTCCGGTGCGGGAACCTCATTTTCCGCCATCTGGATCGTGCTGGCGCTGGGATTTTTTATCATGGCGGCCGTGGGAAAGTTTTATCCGCGGATCCGTGACAGAGTACCGGTGCAGATCGAAGTAGCTGTGATCACATTCTTTTCAGCGATCGCATTTATCTTCATCGTTGTGGAGCTCCTTATGGGATTCGGCGCGCTGTCTTTTCAGAAAGAGAGCGTCAATTATGTGATCGTTCTCGGTGCGCAGGTGCGCGGAAATACGATCAGCCGCACGCTGGAGCGGCGTCTGGAAAAGGCTGTGGAGTACGCGGCATATCATCCGAACACGGTATTTGTGCTTTCCGGCGGACAGGGGGATGACGAGGACGTGACGGAGGCATCCGCCATGTACCGCTACATGAAGAGCCGCGGAGTCCCGGATTACCAGCTGCTTCTTGAGGAATCATCCCGCAGCACTTACGAAAATATGGTATACAGCAAAATGCTGATTACAGAGCGTGAGCGGATCCGCCGTGCGACACTCCGCGCCGCCATGGCGGAATCCGGATATCTTCTCCCCCCGGATGAGGAGATCGTGATCCGGGTCGGGATTCTCACCAGCAATTTCCACGAACTCCGCGCCAAAGGGATCGCCCGCCACGTTGGTCTCCCCAACGTCAGCGGCATCTCCGCAAAGTCGGATCCCGTGCTGTTTGTACATTTTTGCGTGAGAGAGTGTTTTGCGATATTAAAAGATAAATTTGTGGGGAATATGTAACCAAGGGGATCAAGCTTAGAAGCCCGACGCAAGCTTGCTTGCAGGCGGGATTATAAGTTTGAGACCCACTCCCCACATGAGTAAGTAGCCATTTTTTCGAAGAAAAAATGAGCGGATTACGAATGTGGGGGGCAGGATTGCGGGAGCACGAAGTGCGGAGCAATTCGGTTACGACTATAGCGTAAAAAAGAAAGGATTTTTTCAGACATGGAGAGCCAGATCGAATCAGTCAAAGCCCTTGACGCGTATCGTCTTCGGCAGGTAAAACATATCCCGGAACTGAATTCCGACGGTATGATCTTAGAGCATAAAAAAACAGGGGCAAATATTTTCCTCATGAGCAACGAGGATGACAACAAAGTATTCTGCATCGGTTTCCGGACACCGCCGGCGGACAGCACCGGTGTTCCGCACATCATCGAGCACACCGTGCTCTGCGGATCTGATAAATTCCCGGTGAAGGACCCGTTTGTGGAACTTGTAAAGGGATCTTTGAATACATTCTTAAACGCGATGACCTACCCGGACAAGACCGTGTACCCGATCGCGAGCTGCAATGAGACGGATTTCCAGAACCTTATGGACGTATATATGGACGCCGTCTTCCATCCGAATATCGGAAAAGAGAAGAAGATCTTCATGCAGGAAGGCTGGCACTATGAGCTCGAGAGTCCGGAAGATGAGATCACCTACAACGGCGTTGTATACAACGAGATGAAAGGGGTATTTTCCTCCCCGGAGAGCGTTCTGGACAGCTTCATCCACACGGCAATGTTCCCGGATACCTGCTATGGCGTTGAGTCCGGCGGAGACCCGGAGGACATCGTAAAGCTGACTTACGAGGATTACCTTGCGTTCTATCATAAATATTATCACCCGTCCAACAGCTATATCTACCTCTACGGAGATATGGACATGGCGGAAAAATTAAAATGGCTCGATGAGGAATATCTCGGAAAGTATGACAGAAAAGAGATCGATTCCGAGATCCGGATCCAGAAAAAATTCAAGGAGCCGATCGAGCGGGAGATCTTCTATTCCGTCTCCGAGTCCGAGAGCCTTGACCATGCGACTTACCTCTCGATCAACACGCAGGCCGGAAACGAGCTCTCCCCGAAGGAGTATGTGGCGTTCCAGATCCTGGAGTATGTGCTCTTAGATGCGCCGGGCGCACCGCTTAAAAAAGCACTCTTAGACGCGGGGATCGGCGACGATATCATGGGCGGCTACGAGTATGGGATCCTGCAGCCGTATTTCTCCGTGATCGCAAAGAATGCAGAGCGTGAGCAGAAAGATGAGTTCGTGAAAGTTGTAAAATCCACACTGAGAAAACTGGTGGACGGCGGCATCGAGAAAAAGAGCCTGAAGGCCGGGATCAACAACTACGAATTCCAGTACCGCGAGGCGGACTACGGTTCTGCGCCGAAGGGACTCATGTACGGTCTCCAGTGCCTGGACAGCTGGCTCTACGGCGGCGATCCGATGATGCACTTAGAGTATGAGGAGACCTTCGCAGCCTTAAAAGAAGGCGCTGACCATGGATATTTTGAAGGACTTATCAGGACATACCTTCTCGACAACCCATATGAGGCGGTTGTGATCGCAAGCCCGAAGAAGAACCTTACCGCCCGGATCGAAGAGCAGACTGCAAAGAAGTTAAAGGAATACAAGGACAGCCTCTCCAAAGAGGAAATCGATGCGCTGATTCGCCAGACAAAGGAATTAAAAGAGTACCAGGACACCCCGTCCCCGAAGGAAGACCTCGAGAAGATCCCGATGCTGACGAGAGATGAGATCGGAAGAGAGCCTGCGAAGCTGATCTTTGAGGAGACAAAGCTTGACGGCATCACCGTGGTCCGCCACGAGATGTTCACATCCGGGATCGGATATCTGAAAGTCCTCTTCAATACGAACCGGGTTCCGATGGAAGACCTGCCGTATCTCGGACTCTTAAAATCCGTCCTCGGATATGTGGATACAAAAAATTACAGTTACAGTGATCTGAGCAGTGAGATCTTCTTAAACAGCGGCGGTGTTTCCTTCTCCGTAACCTCCTACCCGGATCTTGCGAAAGCGGGAAGCTTCACAGGAGTTTTCGTTTGTAGCGCGAGAGTCCTCTATGAGAAACTTGACTTTGGATTCGAGATCCTGGAAGAGATCATCAACCGCTCGGTTCTCGATGATGAAAAGCGCTTAAATGAGATCTTGAGCGAAGGAAAGTCAAAGTCCCAGATGAAACTCATGGGATCCGGTCACACGGCGGCCGTTGCGAGAGCGACCTCCTACTTCTCCGATACTTCCTATTTCAACGATATGACAGGTGGGATCGGATACTATAAATTCTTAGAGGACCTGGCAAAGAACTTTGAGACAAAGAACGACGAGATCATTGCCGGCCTGAAGCGTGTGATGGCAGTGCTCTTTACGAGAGAGAACATGACAGTCAGCTACACAGCTGACCAGGAAGGATTCTCTTATCTGGAAGGCGCGATGAAGAAGCTTTCTGAGAAGATCCCGGCAGGAACCGGAAAAATCTATCCGTTCACAGCACCGAAGGAGAACAGAAATGAGGGCTTTACTTCCTCCTCCAAGGTCAACTATGTGGCACACTGCGGAACCTTCGCGGGAAGCGGATATTCCTACACAGGCGCGCTGCGGATCTTAAAAGTGATGTTAAGCTATGATTATCTCTGGATCAACATCCGCGTGAAAGGCGGTGCATACGGCTGCATGAGCGGCATCGGGCGTTCCGGTGAGGGATATTTTGTCTCCTACCGTGATCCGGAGGTGAAGAAGAGTGATGATATCTATCTCGGAATCCCGGATTATCTGGAGAATTTCGAGGCGGATGAGCGCACGATGACAAAATATGTCATCGGAACCATCAGCGATATTGATACTCCGCTGACTCCGTCCTTAAAGGGAAGCCGCGGACTCTCCGCATGGTATTCCGGAGTGACGGATGAGATGCTGAAAAAAGAGCGCGAGGAGATCTTAAACGCGACCGTGGAAGATATCCGCGCCCTCGCACCGATCACAAAGGCAGTCCTTGAGACAGGAGCTGTGTGTGTAGTCGGAAATGAGGATAAGATCAAGGCGGACAGGGAACTGTTCAAGGAGATCAAACCGTTATTTGAGTAAGAAAAAAGACTGCAAAGGGAACTGTTCGGCAGGTCTGCATACCATCTGCACCGACCGGAACAGAACCTGGGACAGGAAGAAAAAATACAGGGAAAAGTACGGAAACGTTTTTGAAAAAGCTAAGGAGAATTCATGAAAAAAGGATATAAATCAGGTTTTGTGACACTGATCGGCCGTCCGAATGTTGGAAAATCCACATTGATGAACCATCTGATCGGACAGAAGATCGCGATCACGTCGGAAAAACCGCAGACCACGAGAAACAGGATCCAGACCGTGTATACAGACGAGCATGGTCAGATCATCTTCCTCGACACACCGGGGATCCACAAAGCGAAAAACAAGCTCGGTGAGTACATGGTAAACGTTGCGGAGCATACACTCCGTGAGGTCGACGTGATCTTATGGCTCGTGGAGCCGGGAACCTACATTGGTTCCGGTGAGCAGCATATCTTAAAAGTGCTGCAGACCGTAAAGACACCGGTCATCCTCGTCATCAACAAGATCGATACGGTGAAGAAAGAGGATATCTTAAAGACCATCGAGACCTACAAGGATGCATACCACTTTAAAGAGGTGATCCCGGTATCGGCGATGAAGAAGACGAACACCGACACGCTGATCCACACGATCTTCCAGTATCTGCCGGAGGGACCGCAGTACTATGATGAGGACACCGTGACCGACCAGCCGATGCGCCAGATCGCTGCGGAACTGATCCGTGAGAAAGCGCTGCGTATGATGTCGGATGAGATCCCGCACGGGATCGCAGTGACGATCGAGCGGATGACGGAGCGCGACAACGGCATGTTCGATATCGACGCGACGATCATCTGTGAGAGAGAGTCCCACAAGGGGATCGTGATCGGAAAAGGCGGTCAGATGTTAAAGCGCATCGGAACCTCCGCGAGGATCGAGATCGAGAACCTCATGGACACGAAGGTCAACTTAAAGCTCTGGGTCAAGGTCCGCAAGGAGTGGAGAGATTCCGAGCTGTATATGAAGAACTACGGATATAATTCGAAAGATATCTGATCACTCTGCTGCAGCATGGCTGGTCAGGCAGACAGATTTCTGTCTGCGGCCGTAGCAGGAAAGCTCTGGATCAGATGCAAGAGGTTATTAAAGGAACGAAGAAATGAGAGAACAGGTAGTCCTGACCGGGATGGTCATCAAATCTGCCCCGGCGGGCGAATATGACAGAAGACTCGTGATCTTAACCTGCGAGCGGGGAAAGATCACGGCTTTTGCAAGAGGTGCGAGAAGACCCGGAAGTACGCTGATGGCGTCCTCATCCCCCTTTGTGTTCGGCACATTCTCCCTCTATGAGGGCCGGGACGCCTATTCCCTCGTCTCTGTGGAGGTACAGAATTACTTCCGGGAGATCACGGAAAATATGGAGGCGGCATGTTACGGATCCTATTTTCTGGAGTTCGCGGACTATTACGGGAGAGAGAACCTGGAGGCGGTCGAGACCTTAAAACTTCTCTACCAGTCACTCCGGGCACTCTTAAAGAGCACGATCCCGAACCGGCTCGTGAGGGCTGTCTTTGAGTTAAAGCTCATGGAGATCAACGGCGAGTACATGGAAAAGCCTCTGGGAAGGCTGGAAGACTCCACGATCTATACGTGGGAATACGTTCTCGCGTCTCCGGTGGAAAAGCTTTACACCTTTACAGTCACGGAGAAAGTCTTGGAAGAATTCATAAAGTGCGTGGCGGAAAATAAGCGGCGATTTGTGGATAAAACCTTCCATTCACTTGACATTTTGGATGTTCTTGTATATAAATGATGTTAAAGGTTTTTTGACTTTTTTTGGCAATGGATTATTCGTTGCTTTTCACGGGTAGGAATTTTCAGAACTGAAAATTCCGTATGATACAGTAGCGGTCGCGGATTTTGCCGATTTGGAATGCGAAGCATCGGTATCATAAACAGGTTTATCCTTAAAAATCGTTTTTGAGGATCAAGGAGGAATTATGAAAAAAGGACAGACGGCGGCAGCCATTCTCCTTCTCGCATTTGCCTTAAACGGCTGCGGCGGCGGAGTGGGAAAGACCGCATTTGCCCCGACGGAGACCAGCCTTTATGTCACAAAGGAAGGCACCGTCACCAGCGCAGATGTGGAAATCTGCGAGAATGATTATTACAGCGCCGATGAATTAAAAGCCTATGCGCAGGAGATGCTGGACGCATTCGAGAGCGAAAACCAGTCCGGAAGCAGTGAGAAAAAGGCTGAGATCACGGAATGTACCGTGAAGGATGGGACTGCGAAACTTCTCATCACCTTCCCGGATGCGGAGGAATACCTTCGCTTTGCGGCGGAGTATCCGGATGAGGAGAGCGGGATCCAGGTCGAGAGTCTGGATGTGGTTTCCGTGCAGGACGGAGTGGAAAAAGGCTATATCGTCGGTTCAAATTTCTATAAAGCAGGCGATGAAAAGACGGAAGTATCCGCTGTGGACATCACAAAACAGAAAAAGTTCTATGTGGTCTGTGTGACCGGCAGCGCGAAGATCCAGACGGACGGTGCGATCCAGTATGTGTCCGAGGGCGTGACCTTAAACGGGAATACGGCCGAGACGCCGAAAGGCGAGACGTCTTATATTATCTTCAGATAAAAGGATCCGGCGGAAATCCGCGGATCTTAGAGAGACGGGATCTTCAGTTTAAGATCCTGTGATCATGGCAATACGCCGGATGGGATGGAATTACCCCGAAATCCCAGGTGGTTGTAGATAGAATTACTTTCCGCATAAACCAGTGCGGAAGAGATCAAGAGGAGAGTCACAATGGAAAAGACAATGGAAAAAATTGTAGCACTTGCGAAATCCAGAGGCTTTGTTTATCCGGGTTCCGAGATTTACGGAGGTCTTGCAAACACATGGGATTACGGCAATCTGGGCGTAGAGCTTAAGAATAACGTAAAACGTGCGTGGTGGAAGAAATTCATCCAGGAAAATCCGTACAACGTAGGTGTGGACTGCGCGATCTTAATGAACTCCCAGACATGGGTGGCATCCGGACATATCGGCGGTTTCTCAGATCCGTTAATGGACTGTAAGGCATGTAAAGAGCGTTTCCGTGCCGACAAGCTCATCGAGGACTACATGGCAGAGAAAGGCGTTGAGCCGGAGACTCCGATCGACGGCTGGAGCCAGGAGCAGATGAAGAAGTACATCGATGATAACCAGATCCCGTGTCCGAGCTGCGGAAAGCATGACTTCACAGATATCCGTCAGTTCAACTTAATGTTCAAGACATTCCAGGGTGTTACTGAGGACGCAAAGAACACGGTTTACTTAAGACCGGAGACAGCACAGGGTATCTTCGTAAACTTCAAGAATGTACAGAGAACATCCAGAAAGAAAGTTCCGTTCGGTATCGGACAGATCGGTAAGTCCTTCCGTAACGAGATCACACCGGGTAACTTCACATTCCGTACCAGAGAGTTCGAGCAGATGGAGTTAGAGTTCTTCTGCAAACCGGGTACAGACCTTGACTGGTTCGCATACTGGAAACAGTACTGCATCAAGTGGCTGCAGGATCTCGGCATCAAGCCGGACGAGATGCGCGCCCGCGACCATTCTCCGGAAGAGCTTTGCTTCTACAGTAAGGCAACCACAGACCTTGAGTTCTTATTCCCGTTCGGCTGGGGCGAGCTCTGGGGAATTGCGGACAGAACCGACTACGACCTGACACAGCATCAGACTGTATCCGGTCAGGATATGTCCTACTTCGATGATGAAGTAAATGAGAAGTATATCCCGTACGTTATCGAGCCGTCTCTTGGTGCAGACCGTGTGACACTTGCATTCCTTTGCTCCGCATACGACGAAGAAGAATTAGAGGGCGGAGATGTGCGTACCGTTATGCATTTCCATCCGGCGATCGCACCGGTGAAGGTTGGTATCCTTCCGTTATCCAAGAAGTTAAACGAGGGTGCAGAGAAGGTATATGCAGAGCTTTCCAAGTACTATAACTGTGAGTTCGATGACAGAGGAAATATCGGTAAACGTTATAGAAGACAGGATGAGATCGGTACTCCATTCTGCGTAACCTATGACTTTGATTCTGAGACAGACGGAGCTGTAACCGTTCGTGACAGAGATACCATGGAGCAGGTTCGTATCCCGATCGCAGAGTTAAAGAGCTATTTTGAGGATAAATTAAGTTTCTAATGGAGTCCGGAACGTGCAAAGCACATGACTGGCTGCGGAGCGGATCTGCAGACGGCGTGTGAGCCGCATGTGATTTAGGACTTTATGACAGGATGAGGCGGCTGGATCTTATGTCAGACCGCCTCTTTCTTCTATAACAGGAAATGACAGACAGGAAAGAAAAATGGAAAAAAGTAAGATCATTCTGGCATCCGGTTCCCCGAGACGGAAAGAACTGCTTTTGCAGATCGGGATCGTCCCGGAGATCATCGTGAGCCATGTGGAAGAGAAGATCACATCGGACGTCCCTGCTGAGGTCGTGATGAGTCTCGCAGAGCAGAAAGCCGTCGATGTGGCAAAAGAGATGCCGGAGGGAACCGTGATCCTTGGGTCCGATACGGTCGTCGCGGCGGACGGAAAGATCCTCGGGAAGCCGAAGAGCCACGAGGAGGCGTATGAGATGATCAGGCGTCTCGCGGGGCGCAGCCATCAGGTCTATACGGGCGTCTGCCTCGTGAAAAAAGGACCGGAGGGAGAAGCGGATACGGTCGTTTCCTTCTATGATGAGACGGACGTGAATGTTTCCCCGATGACGGAAAAAGAGATCCGGGAGTATGCGGATTCCGAGGAGCCGATGGACAAGGCGGGATCGTATGCGGTCCAGGGATTTTTTGCAAGATATATCGACGGATTAAAGGGATCTTACGCGAATGTGATGGGACTTCCGGTGCATCTTGTATATCAGGAATTGAAAAAACTTGGTGCTTTATAAATGTGCAGACGGGTTGATTCAGCAGGTCAGCGCATCTTGCTGTGCTGACCGTAATAAAACATACTTGCAGACAACGATCTGTGAGGTCTGCGTACCTGTTGCGGGAGACACAGGAAAACATAAGCTTGAGGACAGAAATATGGGAAAATGGAACCGGTGGGGAAGGACGCTTGCGGCGGTCGTCCTCACGGCAGTGATCGTCTGCGGATGCGGCGTGAAAGAGACGCTGCTTTCCGGCAGAAAAAGTGAAAGAGAGTACGGGAAAGCCGAGAGCATGGTGATCGTCACCACGGAGCGGTTCCGTTATGAAGAATTATATACAGACAAGATCTGGGATGTCGCGGTGGACGAGTCCGGAACTACGTTTGAGGAGACTCTGGTAAACCAGATCCATGATTTTTTAAAGGAATTAAAGACGATGAGCCGCATGGCCGACGAGGAGAACGTCACACTCTCGGGAAAAGAGCGGGAGCTTGTGAAGCAGGCGGCGGCTCAGTATATGGAAAATCTGAAAAACGCCGGGGACAGCTTCGAGATCACCCAGGATGTGGCAGAATCCTTATATGAGGACTACTGGAAAGCGGAAAAACTGGTGGAGACCCTGACGGAAAATGTCAATCTGGAGGTCAGCGACAGCGAGGCGAAGGTCATCACGGTCGATGAGATCGTACTTTCCGACAAAGATCAGGCGGATGAGACCTTAAAAAAGGTCCGGACGGAGGGAACGGATTTTATGACGGTCGCAAAAGAGGTGTCCGAGGACCAGGAGATCGAGAAAAAGATCTCCAGAGGCATGAGGTCAGAAGAATATGAGCAGGCCGCTTACGCGCTGGCTTCCGGGGAGATCAGCGATGTGATCGGGGCAGACGGAAAATATTATATTCTGCGCTGCGTGAGCGATTACGATGAGGCCGCGACGAAGATCCGGAAGGAAGAGATGGTCCGGGAGAAGAAGAACGAGGCGTTCTATGAGACATACTCGGAGTACGCGGCGAAGGTCCATCTCGCGAAGGATGACAGTCTGTGGAAAAATCTTTCCATCACAGACGGGGAGAAGACATCGGCAGATTTCTTCGAGATCTTTGAGACGGTATGTAAGGAGACGGAATGACGGTCCCTCTGGTCTGCGCATCTGTTTGCGGACTGTGAGATCACATAGACGGAACGGCGTAACTATTCAGTAGGTCTGCGCACTTGCTGCGCTGACCATAATAAAGCACAGGATTGGAGGCAAAAATCCCATTGGCGAAGCCGATCTGGAATGGATTTTTGCTTGTAACTTGCCATGCATCCGAAGGAAAGCTCCAGGGGAGGTTTCTGTAGGTGTGAGGGAGCTGAACAGTTACGGAACGGCAAAAAATATATGGAGGTAAGCAATGGTAGCGTTAAAGGTCGAAGAGCAGAAAGCATTTACGGAAGGGCTTTTTATCGGGGAGATCTTTGATAAATTTCTTGTCAGGGAAGCGGAGATCGTGACCTGGAACCGGTTTTCCATCGACGGAAAGATCCGTCAGGGATATTTTTCGGAAGAAGAGCTCGAGGAGAACCGGATCGAAGAATATTCTTCCTGGAAGAGCTTAAAGCCGATCTGCTACTCCCTGATCAGGGGAAAACGGCTGCCGGAGAGCTTCCGGATCGTATTTCTGATGCCGCCGTCGGCAAGAGACCGGTTTGTTTCCGGGAGAGTTCCGGGGATCAGTCCGGATCAGGTCGGAGGACTTTACATCAATGTCCAGTATGAAAACCACGAGATGATCTGCGTCACGGGGACATCCATGAAACAGTTTACCATGGATCGGACGCTGGAGAATGAATGGGACGAGAATGTAAGGAAATTCCTCCGGAAAAACGGGGTAGCAGTCAGCTAGGACCGGCTGCGGTCTGTAAAATATGGGGAACAGACCGGAAAGCAGCATCATTTTGGGAAAGGGGTTACTATCATGGAAAAATTTGCGGATCTTCAGTATGTCCGTCCGGACATGGAAAAAGTCTTTGCGCGCGTATCGGTGGATATCGCAGCGTTAAAGGAAGCAAAGAGCTATGAGGAGTTTAAAAATGCCTACATGGACTTCGTGGAGGCGGATACGGAGCTTGAGACGGCAAAGACAGTCGCTCATATCCGGAACACGATCAACCTTTTAGACAGCTTCTACGAGGGCGAGATGGCATATTTCAACAGCCAGATGCCGAAATACGGGATCCTGAAAAAAGAGATGGGAGAGGTCATTGTGGCATCCCCGTTCAAAGGCGAGATGGAGAAAGAATTCGGCTCCATCCTCCTGCAGAACATGGAAGCGCAGAAACAGCTCTCCGACGAGTGCATTGTGGACGATCAGGTGGAGGAAGCCGAGCTTGTCAACCAGTACATGAAGACCCAGGCGGCGGCCACCGTGGATTTCCGCGGAGAGCAGCTCGGGACATACGGACTCTTAAAACACATGCAGAGTACGGACCGCACTGAGAGAAAAGCGGCGTTTGAGGCGTGGGCGAAGCTCTATGCGGGGATCGCCCCGAAGCTCGACGAAGTCTATGACGGTCTCGTGAAGGTGCGCTCCGGAATGGCGAAAAAGCTCGGATTTGAGAGCTTTATCCCGATGGGATATCTGCGCCGCCGCCGTTTCGACTATACGGCGAAAGACCTGGAAGTGTTCCGGAAACAGGTGCGGGAGATCATTGTCCCGGCTGCGAAGGAGCTCTATGAGCGCCAGAAAGAGGCACTCGGCATCGCGCATCTCTATTATTACGATGAGTCCCTGACCTCCCCGGACGGAAATCCGGTCCCGGTCGGTGATAAGGAATACCTGGTCGGTGAGGCTCAGAAGATGTACCGCGAACTCTCGAAGGAGAGCGGAGAGTTTTTCGATTTCATGATCGAACATGATCTCTTCGACCTGGAGTCGAAACATGGAAAGCGCGCGGGCGGATACTGCACGACACTTCCTCTCTACCATGCACCGTTCATCTTCTCCAACTTCAACGGCACGGACGCCGATGTGAATGTCCTGACCCACGAGGCGGGCCATGCGTTTGCCGGTTTCACAGCGGCAAAATTCCAGAAGATCCCGGAGCTCTGCCACTCCACAAGTGAGATCGCGGAGATCCACTCGATGAGCATGGAACTCTGGACTTACCCCTGGATGGAGAAATTCTTCGGGGACCGCGCGGAGCAGTACCGGAAAGAGCACCTCGCGGACGCTCTCATGAAGATCCCGTATATGGTCTGCGTGGATGAGTTCCAGCACAAGGTCTTTGAAAATCCGGAGATGACCGCGATAGAGCGGAGAGCAGTCTGGAGCAGCCTGGAAAAGATCTATATGCCGTGGAGAGATTATGACGGCAACGAATTCCTTGAGGGCGGCGGATTCTGGATGCAGAAGCAGCACATCTTCTTGTATCCGTTCTACTATGTGGACTACGCGATGGCCCAGATGGGGGCGTTTGAGTTCTACACAAAGATGAAGGAAGACCGGAAAGCGGCATGGGCAGACTACTACAAACTCTGCGCAGCCGGCGGTTCCATGGGATATTTCGATCTCTTAAAATACAGCGGACTCCACAAAGTCCTGGATGACGGTTCTGTGAAGATCATCATGAAGGGCGTGTTTGAGGAGCTGGGATTATAAAAAGAAAGATAAGCAGCGGAACTTATTCTCTGAGAGTAGTTCCGCTGCTTTTTTCATCGAGAAGAATACAACATGCAATATGGCATAAATTGGTTACTTTTCACGGGTAGGAATTTTTTGAACTGAAAATTCCGTATGATACCGTTATGGCCGCGGATTTTGCCGATTTGGAATGCGAAGCATCGGCAAAATCCTGTTATAGTGCGCGGGCATGGAGTGCCCGTGTACTGTAACATAAATTGTAAAAACTTCCTCTTAGTTTTCAGAAAAAAGTAAGGAAAAAAGGGTCGAAATATGGTAGGATGATACTAGGGTCAAAAGGACGAAAATCCGATGCAAGCTTGCTTGCAAGAGGATTTCCGACCTTGGGACCCGCCAAAAACATGAATAAGCAGCCATTTTTCGTAGAAAAATGAGCGGATTATGAATGTTTTTGAGTATTGTGAGAGCACGAAGTGCGGAACAATACGGTATCATAAGAAACCTAAAAAGGAGGACAAATCATGGAACAGATCGCAATCCTTGTTGTGGATGATGAGAAAGAGATCGCGGACCTTGTGGAGATCTACCTGGTCAGCGATGGATATAAAGTATTTAAGGCAAACAATGCGAAAGAGGGACTGGAGATCCTGGAAAAGGAGGAGATCCATCTGGTGCTCCTGGACATCATGATGCCGGGAATGGACGGACTCGAGATGTGCAGAAAGATCCGGGAGACGAACAACATCCCGATCATCATGCTGAGTGCGAAATCAACGGATCTCGACAAGATCCTGGGACTTGGGACCGGCGCGGATGACTATGTGGTAAAACCGTTCAATCCGCTTGAACTCACGGCCCGCGTGAAATCCCAGCTCCGCCGTTATACCCAGTTAAACCCGAACAGCAATACCGGAAAGGCGGCAAAGAACGAGATCACGATCCGCGGACTCTCGATCAACAAAGACAACCACAAGGTCATCGTGTACGGGGAGGAGATCAAGCTGACTCCGATCGAGTTCGATATCCTGTACCTTCTCGCGTCGAATCCGGGCCGCGTGTTCAGCACGGATGAAATCTTTGAGAAGGTGTGGAACGAAAAAGTATACGAGGCAAACAATACCGTCATGGTACATATCCGGAGACTGCGCGGAAAGATGAAAGAAGACACGAGACAGGATAAGATCATTACGACGGTCTGGGGGGTAGGATACAAAATTGAAAAGTGACTGGAGCAGAAACTTTTACACGCAGATCGCGGTCAATATCTTTTACAGCGCTCTGATCGCATGTCTGGTGGATGCGTTCCTGATCATGAATATCAACCTTCTGCTGGCATATCTGGACCAGACCAGGTACGCGAATATGATGATCTTCCAGATCTTCCGGATGGGGACGATCACGACGATCCTCTATGTCCTCATCGGGATCGGAGTCTTTTCCCTCACGCTTCTGCTGCTTGAGAGAAAGACGATGAAATACATCGGAAAGATCGCGATGGCGATCCAGAACATCTCCGAAGGCGATCTGAATACCCAGATCGAGGTCGTGGGAGACGATGAATTCTCTGCAATGGCATCCAATCTGAACAGGATGGAAGCAGATATCCGGAAGCTTATGGATAAGGAGCGCGAATCGGAGCGGACGAAGAATGAGCTGATCACGAACGTCGCCCATGACCTTCGGACACCGCTCACGTCCATCATCGGCTATCTGGAGCTTCTCTCCTCCGGACCGGCGATCAGCCAGGAGATGCAGAAAAAGTATATCGATATCGCCTATGTGAAGGCAAAACGCCTGGAAAAACTGATCGAAGATCTCTTCGGCTTTACGAAGATGAACTACGGCAGGATTTCCATGAACGTCGGAAAAGTGGACATCGTTAAGCTTCTCGGGCAGCTTTTGGAGGAATTTTATCCGAGTTTTATGGATAAGGACCTGACTTACGAGTTAAAGAGCAATGTCCCGTCCCAGGTGATCACGGCGGACGGAAATCTCCTCGCGAGACTTTTCGACAACCTGATCAACAACGCGATCAAATACGGGGCCGAAGGAAAGAAAGTCCTGGTCCAGGTGCTCGCGAAGGACGATATAGTCACGGTGTCCGTCACGAACTACGGCTATGTGATCCCGGCGGAGGAGCTGCCGCTGATCTTCAATAAATTTTACCGCGTGGAGCAGTCCCGCTCATCAAAGACCGGAGGAACCGGTCTGGGACTCGCCATTGCAAAGAGCATCGTGGACATGCATGGCGGAACGATCAGCGTGGCCAGTGACTTGAACGGAACGGTGTTCACCGTAAAGCTGAAGGTGGATTTTGATGTGAATAAGGAAAATTTTGCAGGCAATGCTTCACGCTAGGAACATCAGGGGAAATATATGAATCAGACGAAAAAATATCTGCTTTTTGGGTGTATGGCTGCCGTCCTTGTGACGGCGGACAGCTTTCCCGCTTTTGCCGGGGATTCGGAACTCTACGGAGTCAGCCTGGATCAGGAAGAACAGGCGAAAGCTCCGGTCGCTCTGGACATCACGGCCGTGTATGGGAAGACGGCCAGGCTCGGGAGTTTTGTCCCGTTAAAGATCCGCCTCTACGGCCAGTCGGAGAGTGCGTTTCAGGGGACTCTTACCGTGTCGACGCTGGAGAGCGTAAACAACGGGACGGCGGAACCGTATGAATATTCCTGGTCGGTCGAGGTTTCGCCTGCGGAGACAAAGAACATGGAGCTCTACGTCCCGCTGGGGCAGAAAAACGGCAGGATCTATCTGACATTAAAAGACGCGAAAAACAGGACCATGGGGGAAACCTCCATGGATTTTGACGTTTCAAAGGAAGAGAGCCGTCTCCTTGCGGGCGTTATCGAAAACAGACCGGGAAACTTAAACTGGCTCGACGGAGTCGGTCTGAATTACGGGATGGTCCAGTCGAAAACGGTCGAGATCGCGAAGGAGGACTTTCCGGATGACCCGAGAGGACTTTCGATGTTCGACCTGCTCATTGTAAACGGGATCGACTGCGGGACTCTTGACCAGGCACAGAAAGAGGCCGTGGCGGACTGGGTGAGCGACGGTGGTACCCTGATCCTCGGCACCGGAAAAAACGGCGGGAAAACACTGGAACTCCTGAGTGAAATGCAGACGGATATCACGCTGGAGGACGCGAAGACCGTGTGGATCGGAATGGGAACCGAGTACGCGGATCAGAATCCGGCAGAATCTGAGGTGCGCTTAAACTATGCGCAGGCGGAGATTCCGGGTGCTTCGGAACGGATGGTCACAGACGGGACCCCGCTCTTAAAGATCATGAGCTGCGGAAACGGACGGATCGGCGTTCTGGGGATCGATCTTTCGGAGATCACCGGCTTCGTGAAACGAAATCCTTCCTACGCGGCCTGGTTTCTCGGGGAGGTGTTCCGGGAGGAAGAACTGAACAGGATCTATTACTATTCCTATGGCCGGGATGCCGGCTACTGGAATGCCCAGAATCTTGTGAGCGGAGGAAATGCGAAGCGGCTTCCGAACCTTGTCCTCTACGGCTTTGTGATCTTTGGATATCTGGTCATCGCGGGGCCGGGTCTCTATCTGATGCTGAAAAGAAAAGGACTGAACAGGTATTATGGCGGTTCTTTGCTTGTCTTTTCGGCAGCAGCCTGCGTTGTGATCTGGGCGATGGGGGGAAAGACGAGATTCACGAGTGAGTTCTGTACAAGTGCGACGATCCTGGATGCGGAGAACGATACCGTCCGTGAGAAGACATTCTTAAATATCCGGACGCCGGACAGCAGCGGATTTTCCGTGAAGCTCACGCCGGACTACCGGGTCTCCCCGCTGACAAGGAGCGGACGGTATGATACGGTCCGCGTGGAGAACTTTGAAAAGAACATTCAGGCTGCGATTGGGATCCGGAAAGAGGCGGATGACACCGTGATCTTCAGCAGAAGATCAAAAGCGTTTGACTCCCGGTATTTTCTTCTGGAACGGGAGACAGAGATGCAGGGCAAAACGGATGCCAGTCTCACGGTATCGGGCGGAAAGATCAGCGGTTATGTTGAGAATCATCTGCCTGTGAAGCTGGAAAATGCGGCGGTCTATCTCTACGGACAGGTCGTGATCCTGGGCGATCTGGAGCCGGGACAGAGGATCGAACTGGAGAATGAGAAGCTTCTGGTATGGCCGGTCGGAATGACATGGCTGCTCGCGGATCGGGTCTGCGGCTATCCGGACCGCGCGGACGATTCGAACGAGGAATACATGGAAAATATTCAGAAATCCGGTCTCGGAGGATATTTTGCGGATCATTATTATTCCAGATATAACCCGGAAGTCCGACTCGGCGGCTTTATTCCGTCATCCTACGCGGGATCGGCCGGAATTCCTGCTGACAACCAGGACGGAAAGACGTTCTATACGGAACCGGTGAGCTGTCAGATGGGAAAGGACGGGGAGATCTACCGCTGTGGTCAGATGGCGGAGCCGTCTGTGAGTACCGGAATGGGCGTCAGCTACGGAAACGCCATGGTCCTGTACGGAACGGATCCGGTGATCGTGGAATATGATCCGGGAACGGATATTCAGATCGGGACATATTCCTTCCTGCCTGTTTCGGAGCAGTTTTTCGAGGATGCGAGATATTCCTATATCGGTCGGTTTTCCGGAGAAGCGTCATTCTATAATGAGAAGACGGGAACCTACGATCCGGTCGATATCCGGAAACAGGATTTTACGAGGGAGGAACTGAGCGATTACATTGCCGCGGACGGAAAGATCACGGTCCGCTATTCCGGCGGGAATGACGCGGAGAATGGAACCAGTCAGGCACTTCCGCTCCTGATGGTCACGGGGAGGGAAAACTGATGCTGAAGATACAGGGACTGAAAAAGAAATTTGGCAATTTTGAGGCGCTCTCCGGACTCGACATGGAAGTTGCGGAGGGAGCGCTTTACGGCTTTGTCGGACCGAACGGAGCCGGAAAGACCACAGCGATCCGCATCATCACGGGACTCCTGAATGCGGATGAAGGTTCTGTCCTGATCGACGGAAAAGATGCGTTCTGCTACCGGGACCAGGTGAAGGATCTGTTTGGATACGTTCCGGATGAATTTGGTCTGTATGACAATCTGAAAGTCTGGGAATACATGGACTTTTTTGCCTCCTGTTACGGGCTTTCCGGCCTGGTGGCGAGAGAGCGGTGTACAAACCTCCTGGAACAGGTAAAGCTTGCGGATAAGGAAGACTTTTTCGTGGACAGTCTTTCGCGCGGAATGAAGCAGCGGCTCTGTCTGGCCCGCGCAATGATCCACGATCCGAAGCTTCTGATCCTGGACGAGCCGACCTCCGGGATGGACCCGAGAGCGCGTGTGGAATTCAAGGAGCTCTTAAAGGAGCTGTGCGCGGAGGGAAAGACGATCCTTGTGAGCTCCCATATCCTCTCGGAGTTGGCGCAGATGTGTACCGATATCGGGATCATTGATGCCGGAAAGATCGTTCTGTCCGGAAACATGGGGGATATCTTAAAGCAGGTCAATGATTCGAACCCGATCCGTGTCCAGGTTGTCGAGAATGTCCGGGAGGCGGTACAGTTTCTCAGGGCAGAGCCGGAGGTCCGGACGATCACGGTGGAAGGAAACGACCTCGTCGTGGGATTCCACGGCGGAAAGGACGCGGAAGCGATGCTTCTCGCAAAACTGGTAGCGCATAACATCGGGATCTGCGGATTCTGGAGAGAACAGGGGGACCTGGAGAGCATCTTCATGCAGATCACGGATCATGATATGGAAAAGGTGGTGATGACGAGTGAAGAATAATCCGGTCTATAAGAGGGAAATGCTGGTCCGGTCGAGAAGTTTCCGGATCCCGCTTATCATCATGATCTTTAACGGGATCCTGGCTCTGGTGGCGCTCTTAAACATGTACCAGAGCATCGCGCAGGTAAAGGTGAGCGGATCCGTCACCTATGAGAATTTTTTACAGCTCTACACGTTTGTGGCTGCCCTGGAGTTTATGATGCTGATGTTCATCATGCCGGCGCTGACGTCGGCCAGCATCAGCGGGGAGCGGGAACGCCACACGCTGGAGCTGATGTTTACGACAAAGATCCGCCCGGTCGACATTGTGATCGGAAAACTCGCGTCGGCGTTCACGCATCTGATGATCCTCGTGTTCTCGAGTCTTCCGGTCCTGATGCTGACCTTCATCTATGGGAGCATCAGTTCGCAGGATCTCTTCCTGCTGCTGTTCAGCTATGTGACCGTTGCATTGTACTGCGGAAGTCTCGGAATCTTTGCTTCTTCGTTGATGAAGCGCTCGACATTTTCGAATGTCATCACCTACGGGATCATGCTGGTCCTCGTGGTGGGGACGTACATGCTGAATGTGTTCCTGCTGAGGATCTCGGAGACAGAGATCAATATGATGGTGCTGGGGGCGGGGGAGACGATCCCTGAGCCGACTTCCGGGGCGGCCGTCTATCTGCTGCTCGCGAATCCGGCGATCACGTTCGCGCAGATCCTGGAAGGCCAGGTTGCGGGAGGCGGAGGAAACTTTAAGATCCGGAACTTTCTCGGAAGTCAGGCTGGGAATCTGATCACGGATCACTGGGTCTTCTTTAGCCTCATCCTGCAGCTTGTCCTGTCGGCGATCTTCATATGGGGAGCCGTCTTTTTCCTGGAACCGGTGAGAAGACAGAAAAAGGCTGATCTTCAGAGTACCCGCTGAGTTACTTTTTACGGGCGGAACAGTCAGAGAGAAAAAATTCATGTGGAGGTAACAGGAATGTTTTATATCGGATGCCATCTCTCCTCTGCGAAGGGGTTCCTCGCGATGGGAAAGGACGCGGAAAAGATCGGAGCGACGACGTTCCAGTTTTTCACGAGAAATCCACGGGGCGGAAGTGCAAAGCCGCTCGACCATGAGGATATCCAGGCATTTTTAAAATTAAAGGAAGAGCTGGGGATCGGAACACTGGTGGCCCATGCTCCGTATACATTAAACGGCTGCTCAGCGGACGAAAAGATCCGTGATTTCGCGAAGCGGACCATGGCGGATGACCTGGAGCGCATGGAGGCGATCCCGGGAAATCTCTACAATTTTCATCCCGGAAGCCATGTAAAACAGGGCGTGGAAGCCGGGATCACTTATATCGCAGAAATGTTGAATGAGATCCTGCGTCCGGATCTCCACACGACGGTACTCCTCGAGACGATGGCCGGAAAGGGGAGCGAGGTCGGGAGAAGCTTTGAGGAGCTTCGGGAAATTCTTGACAGAGTCGAACTTTCTGATAAGATGGGAGTATGCATGGATACGTGTCATGTCTGGGATGCCGGGTATGACATTGTAAATGATCTTGACGGCGTGCTGGCGGAGTTTGACCGGATCGTGGGTCTCGACCGTCTGAAAGCGGTCCATTTGAACGACAGCATGAATGTGCGGGGAGCCGGAAAGGACCGCCACGCGCGGATCGGGGAAGGCGAGATCGGTGCGGAGGCGCTTGTCAGGGTGATCAACCACCCGGCGCTGCGCGATCTGCCGTTCTGTCTGGAGACTCCGAATGAGCTTCCGGGATATGCAGAAGAGATCCGCTTTCTGAAAGAACACAGACAATAAAAAGGAGAACATGGGATATGGGTATTTTAAAAGTTGGTGTTGGCGCGTTAAAGAGCGTACTGGAGGATTCCTGGCGCGAGTATTTCTACTGTCCGGCGATGGAACCGGATGTCCTTGTCAAAAAAGGGGAAAACAGAAAGTCAAATAGAAGCTATAACACAAAAAACAGTGACAACCTGATCTCCAACGGATCCATCATTGCGGTCAATGAGGGACAGTGCATGATGATCGTGGATCAGGGAGCGATCGTTGAGGTCTGCGCGGAAGCCGGAGAGTTTGTGTACGATACCTCCGCGGAGCCGAGTATCTTCTACGGAAATCTCGGAAAGAGCATCGGGGACAGCTTTAAGCAGTTCGGAAAGCGTTTCACGATGGGCGGCGACACGGCGAGAGACCAGAGAGTCTACTTTTTTAATACAAAGGAGATCGTCGGAAACAAGTACGGCACGGCGAATGCGGTCCCGTTCCGCGTGGTGGACCAGAACATCGGTCTCGACATGGATATTGCGATCCGCTGCCACGGTGAATATTCCTACCGGATGGTGGATCCGATCCTCTTTTATAAGAACATCTGCGGAAACATCGAGGAGGATTATACGAGAGACAAGATCGATTCCCAGCTTCGCAGCGAGCTCCTGACAGCCCTGCAGCCGGCATTCGCAAAGATTTCCGGGATGGGAGTCCGCTACAGCGCACTTCCGGGGCATACGGTGGAGCTTGCAAATGCGCTCCGTGAGATCCTCTCCGACAGCTGGGACGATGTCTACGGGATCACGGTGAGCAAGATCGGAGTGAGCTCCGTGAAAGCCTCCGAGGAAGACGAGAAGATGATCAAGGAGCTGCAGAGAAATGCGACATTCCGCAACCCTGGAATGGCGGCAGCGCAGCTCGTAAATGCACAGGCGGAGGCGATGCAGAGTGCGGCGAAAAACACTTCGACCGGTCCGATGATGGCGTTCGCCGGAATGAACATGGCTGCACAGAACGGCGGATTTAATGCCCAGGGACTGTTTGACATGGCAGCTGCCCAGGGACAGCAGGGTGCTTCCAATATGGCTGCCCAGGCTCCGCAGACATCCGGCGGACCGGCAAAGATGGCGCCGTTATCCGGCTGGACCTGCTCCTGTGGTCAGGAGGGAAATACCGGAAACTTCTGCTCCAACTGCGGAAAGAAGAAGCCGGAGGAGAGCGGTTCCTGGACCTGCTCCTGCGGACAGGTAAATACGGGCAATTTCTGTTCAAACTGCGGAAAGAAGCGCCCGGACGCTGTCTGGACCTGCTCCTGCGGTCAGGAAAATAAAGGAAACTTCTGTGCGAACTGCGGAAAGCCGAGACCATAAAAGAATTAGCTCCCGGATTGTTTCGGAATGACAGTCCGGGAGTTATGCCAGATACAGGGGGAAAAAGAGATGGCACTTGTAAGTTATAAATGCCCCAACTGCGGCGGCTCAGTGGTCTTTGATCCGAAAAAGCAGAAATTCTGCTGTGAGTTCTGCATGTCAGAATTTACGGAGGAAGAGATGAAAGCCGCGGCTCTGAGTTCAACAGAGACCAGCGGTGTGCAGGATGGGGGTGATACCTCCGGGACAGCGGGAACGGAGGCACAGGCAGAAAGCGGGGTTAATGCGAAAGCAGGCACCGAAACAGGTGCAGATCAAATATCCGATATGGCACAGAGTGGCCGTGCAGGCAGCACAGATCAGAATGAGGACGCTCTCGTCTACATTTGTCCGAGCTGCGGTGCGGAGGTCGTGACGGATGCCACGACAGCGGCGACGTTCTGCTATTACTGCCACAACCCGGTCGTCCTCTCCGGAAAGCTTTCCGGGGAATTCCTGCCGGACTATGTGATCCCGTTTGCGATGGATAAGAAACAGGCGACGGGGATCTTCCTTGACTGGATCAAAAAGAAAAAATATATCCCGGATGACTTTTTCTCAAAAAGTCAGATCGAGAAGTTCTCCGGCGTGTATTTCCCGTACCTGATGTACAGCTGCAAGGTGGACGGAAAGATCCAGGCGGAAGGTGAAAAACAGCGGACCTGGGTTGCAGGAAATATCCGGTATACGGAGCATAAAAAATACCGGATGGAGCGCGCAGGGGAACTCGATGTCAGAAATGTGACGAGAAATGCCTTAAAGAAAAATAACAGCGCACTCGTGGAAGGCGTTCTGCCCTTCGATATGGAAAAGCTGAAATCGTTTGATATGGGATACCTCTCGGGGTTCCAGGCGGAAAAGCGGGATATGGAGAAAGAAGCTCTGACGCCGGAGGTGGAGCAGGAAGTAAAGCAGTACACGGTGGAACAGCTGAAAAACGACGTGATGGGACAGTACTCCGCAGTCCGCGTGGATCAGAGTGACACAAATATCCGGGACGCAAAGTGGCAGTATGCCCTGCTCCCGGTGTGGATCCTTACATATAGGGATAAGGCCAGAAAAGACGAACTCTATTACTTTGCGATGAACGGGCAGACAGGAAAGATCTGCGGAAAGCTTCCGGTCGCAAAAGGAAAGCTTGTGAAATTGTTCCTGGAGATCTTTGTGCCGGTTGCGGCGATCCTGATGATCGGAGGGTGGTTCCTGTGATGAAAATGAAGTGGATAACTGAAAAGACGGGGAAGAACAGTGGGAAAAACAGGGGCATTCTGGGAGCGGCAGGAAGATCGCTGAAAGTTTTCCTGGCAGCAGGCGTCCTTGGGATCTTCCTCTCGGGAACTGCCTTCGCAGCGTCCGGTGAGGACGCGTACCGCATGGCGGAGGGAACGGAAAACTATGCCGATGTCTACGATATGGCGGATCTTTTTACGGACGAAGAAGAACAACAGCTCTCCGGACAGGCGCAGACGCTTTCTGAGAAGATGAAGATGGAGGCGGTCATCGTCACGACGGAGGAAAATTCTGACTCCGCGCAGGTGTTTGCGGACGGATTTTACACGGAGGGCGGCTTTGGAACAGGCTCTGACCATTCGGGAATCCTATTCCTCATCGACATGGACAACCGGGAGCTCTATATTTCCACGACCGGACAGATGATCCGGTACATGACGGACAGCCGGATCGAGGACGTCCTGGATGATGTTTACGGGTATGCGTCGGATGCCGATTATTACGGGGCGGCTTCAGCATTTCTTGCAGATACGGAAACGTGTTATGCGAACGGGATCTCGAAAGATCAGTACAATTATGACACGGAGACGGGAAAGATCAGCCGTTACCATCATCTGGAATGGTATGAGATCCTGTTTGCGATCGGCATTGCGGCAGTCTGCGGCGGCGCGGCGGTGGCCTCTGTGCTCAGAAGCTACAGTCTTCACGGGGAAGATAAGCGGATGGCTGCGAACTTTAAGCTCTCTTATCGGCGTGACAGCCGGTTTACCATGGGAAATATTCTCGCGGATGCCCTGCTGACTTCGTATATTACGCAGCAGGTGATCGCATCACAGAAAAATAACCGTCCGGGCACCGGAGGAGGAAGTTTTTCCGGCGGCGGCAGGTCATCCACCCACAGTTACGGTGGAAACAGCCACGGCGGCGGGGGAAGGAAGTTTTAAGGAATGGAGATCAGGACGATCGGGATCATCGGACAGGGCGCGCTCGGCGTCATGTACGGAAATCATCTGACAAAGAAGCTCGGAAATGGGCATGTATTTTTTATCGCGGACGAAACGCGTGTGGAACGATACCGCAAGACGGGCATGAGCTGCAACGGGGAGAAATGCGGATTTACATACCGCTCCCCGGCGGAAGCAGTGACGGCAGATCTCATCATCTTTGCCGTCAAATTTATGGGAATGGAGAGTGCGATCCGGACCGTGAAGCCGTTTGTCGGGGAGAATACCCTGTTCTTGTCGGTGCTCAACGGGATCTCCAGCGAGGGGATGATCGAGGAAGTATACGGGGCGGATCATGTGCTCTATGCCTGCGTTCAGGGAATGGACGCTGGAAAGGATGGGAGCGCGGTCACTTACAAAAATATGGGCTACATCACCATCGGAAATAAGGATAAGAGCCGCGATGAGAAGTTAAAAGCGGTGACGGATCTGTTTGACCGGACCGGACTTTCCTACCAGGTTCCGGACGATATCCTGAGGGAACAGTGGAACAAACTCATGTTAAACACCGGCGTCAACCAGGTGACGGCAGTCTACGGCGCACCGTACAGCCTGATCCAGAAAGAGGGAGAGGCGCGGACCATGATGATCGAGGCCATGCGCGAGGTTCTCCGCGTGGCGGACACTCAGGATGTGGATCTTTCGGAGGCGGACATTTCCTACTGGCTGGACCTTCTTGCAACCCTGAATCCGGATGGACATACGTCCATGTGCCAGGACGTGCTCGCGGGACGGCCGACGGAGGTGGAGCTGTTTGCGGGGACGATGTTAAAGATCGCGGAGGAAGAGGGACTTTCTCTTCCGGTGAACGCGTTTTTGTATGAGCGGCTGAAGGAGCTGGAGACAGCTGAAGATTGAAAGTAAGGAGAGCTGCGGGAACGCTCCGGCAGGTCTTTGTGCCTGCAGTGCTGAAACATGGCAGGAAGGTGAAAGAAGGAGAAATACATGACGATCATGGTAATTGACGGCCAGGGCGGAAAGATGGGAAAAGGTCTGGTGGAAATGTTGAAGAAAAGCTGCCCGGAGGACGAGATCCTAGCAATCGGGACGAACAGCATCGCTACGGCGGCGATGTTAAAGGCGGGGGCAGATGCCGGTGCGACGGGAGAAAACCCGGCGGTCGTCACAAGCCGCACGGCGGACATCATCGTGGGCCCGATGGGGATCGTTATCGCGGACTCCCTGATGGGGGAGATCACCCCGAAGATGGCCGTTGCGATCGGCCAGAGCCCGGCAAAAAAGGTTCTGATCCCGGTGAACCGCTGCCAGCATTTTGTTGTGGGCTGCAGGGACGTTTCGATGGGAGAATATGTAAAGCTCGCGGTGGAGGAAGTGCTGAAGATCCGGCGCGGGGAGCTGTAAATAAGCGCTGATAAAAAGACGAAGACACCTGATTTTTGATGATCTGGGTGGATTCGTCTTTTTTTATTGTTTAGTTCTTCCATATCATCCAGAGCTTTTTCTGTGATTCTTGCCAGCGTGTCCACTGCGCATATTCTTCTGCCTGTCCGCATACACTGATGTGTATGCAGGCGCATCAGGCGCGTGCGCGTAAAGGTGACGGAAGGAGTGTCTGCCATGGGGAAAAAGATGCATCCGGGATCGGGAGCTGTGATCGGAGCGCAGCTTGTGATCCTTTTGATCCTGACGGCTTCCCTGTGTGTCCAGAGCAGGAAAGCGGCGGCGGAGAATACATATGCGATCATGGAGGAGAGCGGCGGGGAAAAGAAAGACTATATCCACTGGGTGGAATTTACCGTCCCGGCGGAAGTCATGCAGAAAGCATTCCGCCTGGACATGGGAAGTATCCAGGAGGATGTTCATCTGAACTGGGTGGAACTGCTTGCATATCTCGGAGCAAAATACGGCGGGGATTTCGAGCGGTTCCGGCAGGCAGATCTCGACGCGGTGACGGAAAAACTGAAGTCCGGGATGACGATGGAGGAGCTCACGAAGGACATGAAATACTATGCCTATTACCGGGAGGCATACGGTGCAGTCCTCGACGGGATGGTCGGATATTTTGAGCAGGAGACGGAGGCGCCGGAAGACCTCACACAGAGCGGAACGGGTGAAAATGGAAATGCGAAGACCGTCTGGCTCAGAAAATATGGTCTGAAAGCATTCTCACCGATCGCGAAAAACTTCCCGTACAGTGATTTCGACGATTTCGGTGCATCCCGATCCTACGGATTCAAGAGAAAACACCTGGGTCATGACATGATGGGGCAGGTGGGGACGCCGGTGATCGCGGTGGAATCCGGATATGTGGAGGCACTTGGCTGGAACCAGTACGGCGGATGGCGGATCGGGATCCGGAGTTTCGATAAAAAACGGTACTATTATTACGCCCATCTGCGCCAGAATTACCCATACCAGTCAAATCTCAAAGAGGGCAGTATCGTGACGGCGGGAGATGTGATCGGATACCTGGGCAGGACCGGATACAGCACCACGGAGAACACCAACAACATCACAACTCCGCACCTGCACTTCGGGATCCAGCTCATCTTCGATGAATCCCAGAAAGAGGGAAACAACGAGATCTGGATTGACTGCTACGAGATCGTGAAGTTCCTGCGGCTGAATCAGAGCGAGACTGTGAAGGTGGAAGGGACTAAAGAGTGGACGAGAGTCTACGGGATGAAAGATCCGGATGTACCGGGAGAAGAGGAAAATTCAGAGAGAGGTCATGGATAAAATCTTAAGAATCTCCCCATAATAATCAGAGTAATAAGGCACTGCCTGCAAAACTAACAGAAAACGAAAGGGTGAGATTCATGAAAGATCAGGTCTTTGGTGTCCTTCAGAGGATCGGGAGATCGTTCATGCTGCCGATCGCGCTGCTTCCGGCGGCGGGACTTTTGCTCGGTATCGGCGGTTCATTCTCAAATGTCACGATGCTCAAGGCATACGGGCTGACGAGGATCATGGGACCGGGAACCTTCTGGAACGCACTGTTCATGGTCATGAGCCGGGCCGGGGACATCGTGTTCACAAATCTCCCGATCCTCTTTGCCATGGGTGTTGCGATCGGGATGGCAAAGAAGGAGAAGGAAGTTGCAGCGTTAGCGGCGGTCATCTCGTTCCTCGTCATGCATGCTGCGATCGGAGCGATGATCGAAGTAAACGGCGGAGCGGATTCCCTGAAAGAGGGCGCCGGCGCCATGGTCGCGGGGATCTGGTCCCTGCAGATGGGAGTGTTCGGCGGGATCCTCGTGGGGCTTGGGACGGCATGGCTCCACAACCGGTATTATAAGATCGAGCTTCCCCAGGTGCTCTCGTTTTTCGGCGGAACGCGGTTTGTCCCGATCGTGTGCGCCCTGTTTTACGTTCTCGTGGGGATCCTCATGTACTTTGTCTGGCCGCCGGTCCAGACGGCGATCTCCGGAGTCGGCCGGTTCGTGCTCCGCTCCGGTTACCCGGGAACCTGGTTTTACGGCTTTGTGGAGCGGGCGCTGATCCCGTTTGGTCTGCACCATGTGTTTTACATCCCATTCTGGCAGACAGCGGTCGGCGGGTCCATGGAGATCGGCGGGAAAGTCGTGGAAGGCGCCCAGAACATCTTTTTCGCGGAACTCGCGGACCCTGCAGCAGCGAGATTTTCTGTGGAGGCGACAAGGTTCATGGCGGGAAAGTTCCCACTTATGATCTTCGGACTCCCCGGCGCAGCTCTCGCCATGTATCAGGCGGCGCTGCCGGAAAAGAAAAAGGAGGTATCGGGGTTGTTCCTCTCCGCCGCACTGACTTCCATGCTCACAGGGATCACGGAACCGCTGGAGTTTACATTCCTCTTTACAGCGCCTCTGCTCTATGGGATCCACTGTGTATTTGCCGGTCTGGCGTACATGCTGATGCACATGCTCAGCGTGGGCGTCGGAATGACATTCTCCGGCGGACTGATCGACCTGTTTCTGTTCGGGATCCTTCAGGGGAATGAAAAGACCGGATGGCTCTGGATCGTGGTGATCGGTGTGTTTTATTTCCTCGTGTATTATGCGGTGTTCCTGATCGTAATCCGGAAACTCGATTATAAGACGCCAGGGCGGGAGAGCGGGACCGCGGCAAAGCTTTATACGAGAGATGATGTGGAGCAGAGGAAACAGGATAAAAGAAACAAAACTGTTTCAAAAAACGCGAAAAACGAAAAAGATAGAGCAAAAGAAGCAAAGAATCCCGCAGAGACAGCCGGGGGACCGCACCAAAGTCAGAATGATAACGAAAAAAATCCGGAGAGATCCGGGGAGTCGCGCTCGGGAAAAATCCTCCGGGGACTCGGCGGCATGGACAACCTCACTGATGTGGACTGCTGCGCGACGCGGCTCCGCTGTACTGTAAAAGATGAAAAGAAAGTGGATGAGACGATCTTAAAAGCGACCGGGGCATCCGGCGTCATCAAAAAAGGAAACGGCGTCCAGATCATCTATGGTCCGCAGGTGTCTGTCATCAAGTCGGATCTGGAAGAATATATGGAAGCGTGTGAACAGGCACAAAATGCGTCAACTGTGATCAGAAGTCCCATGACCGGGACCGTCATTCCGCTTGAAGAGGTCCCGGACGAGGCGTTTGCCGGAGCCATGATGGGGGACGGTGCGGCGATCGTACCTACAGACGGGATCGTGCAGGCCCCGGCGGATGGAGAGGTGACCTTTGTGTTTCCCACAAAGCATGCCGTCGGATTCCGGACGGATGTCGGTCATGAGATGCTGATCCATGTCGGGATTGACACGGTGTCCCTGTCCGGAGACGGATTTGAGGCTTTCGTGAGCGACGGGGATCATGTGCGGGCGGGAGAGCCGCTTTTAAAGGTGGATATCCGGAAGATCGGGGACCGGGTTCCGTCCATGGCATCGCCGGTCCTCTTCACGGACCTTGCGGAGAATATGGAAGTCAGGGTATTGAAAAAAGGGCAGATCCATGCAGGTGAGCCTTTCATGGAAGTGCACCGGAAAGCTGACGTTGGATTTTGCTGATCCGGAATGCGAAAATAAAAAGGAAGTGGGTTGATTATGGAGAAGTTTCAGTATACAATTACAGACGAGATCGGAATTCACGCAAGACCGGCGGGGGAACTCGCGAAGCTTTCAAAAGAATTCCGTTCAAAGATCACCTTGAAGACAGACACAAAACAGGCAGACGCGGAAAAACTGATGGCAGTGATGGCTCTCGGGATCCGTCATGGTCAGACGATCAACGTTGAGATCGACGGGACGGATGAAAAGACGGCGGCAGAAGCGGTACGGAAGTTTTTTGAGGCAAAACTGTGAGGCAGAAACAAAAAGTATGGAAATCATTAAAGGAAAATCAATTTTAAATAAAGTGGCGATCGGACCGATCCTCTACCACAGAAAGACGGAGAGCCAGGTCAAACGCCGCACGGTGGAAAATACGGAAGCGGAGATCAGCCGGTACAAAGCGGCAGTGAAATGCGCCGAGGACGAGCTCAAGGCACTCCACAAAAAGGCGTGTGAGCAGGTCGGAGAGACCGGAGCGGCAGTGTTTGAGGTCCACATGATGATGCTGGAGGACGCAGACTACCGGGATTCCGTTCTGAATATCATCAAAAATCAGAAGACGAACGCGGAGTACGCAGCCGCGGTGACCGGTGACAACTTTTACCGGCTCTTTGCGGACATGGATGATGAATATTTCCGTGCCCGGGCGGCGGACGTAAAGGACATCACAGACCGGCTGCTAAAGATCCTCTCCGGCGATGCGGTGGAATCCGGTTTCCTGACAAAACCGGTGATCCTGATGGCGGAGGACCTCGCGCCGAGCGAGACGGTCCAGCTGGAAAAAGACATGCTGCTCGGATTTATCACCGAACAGGGGTCTCCGAACTCCCACACGGCGATCCTCGCGCGCAGCATGAACATTCCGGCGCTGGTCTCCGTGCCGGTGAAAGAGTCCTGGGACGGAAAGATGGCGGTCATCGACGGCGAGACCGGAACCCTCTATGTGGATCCGGATGAGAAAACGCTGGCGGATATGAAGAAAAAGAAGCTGGCGGAGGAAGAGAAAGAGCGTCTGCTCCAGGAGTTAAAGGATAAAGAGGATGTCACCCTGGACGGGACGAAGGTAAAACTCTATGCGAACATCGGGGACGTCTCAGATGTCGCGGAGGCATTAAAGAGCAATGCGGCTGGGATCGGTCTGTTCCGGAGTGAATTCCTGTACCTTGAGAAGAAGACGTACCCGACCGAGGAGGAACAGTTTGCCGCATACCGCCAGGTGGCGGAGATGATGGCGGGAAAGGAAGTCATCATCCGGACGCTTGACATCGGCGCCGATAAGCAGGCGGACTATTTTAAATTAAAGAAAGAAGAGAACCCGGCGATGGGATACCGCGCGATCCGGATCTGCCTGACAAGACCGGAGATCTTCCGGACGCAGCTTCGGGCAATCTATCGCGCGAGTGCCTTCGGGAAGATCTCGATCATGTTCCCAATGATTGCGTCCCTCTGGGAGGTAAAAAAGGCGAAGGAGATCGCCGCTTCCGTCCGGGATGAGCTGAAGGAACAGGGAGTTCCGTTCGGCGATGTGGCGATCGGCATCATGATCGAGACCCCAGCGGCAGCGATCATCAGCGGAGACCTCGCGAAAGAGGTGGATTTCTTCAGCATCGGAACGAACGACCTTGTCCAGTACACACTCGCCATCGACAGGCAGAATGAAAAACTGGACCAGTTTTACGATCCGAAACATCCGGCCGTCCTGAAACTGATCCGCTATGTGGCGGAGAGCGGCCACAAATATGGATGTACGGTGGGAATCTGCGGTGAGCTGGGTGCGGAGACAGATCTCACGGAGGAATTCCTTAAGATGGGGATCGACGAACTCTCTGTGTCCCCGTCGTTCTTACTGACGGTGAGAAAGAAGATCAGGGAGATCGATCTCTCCTGATGTCTGAGCGAATAAAAATGAATACTGCGGGAGAACCGGAAACGGATCCGGTTTCAGAGTCCGCTGATACAGGAGAAGATATGCAGACAGAAAAAAATATGGCAGGTCCTTACGAGATCATCGTCCTGGACCTTGACGGCACGCTGACGAACCGGGACAAGGTGATCACACCGAGGACGAAAGCGGCACTCATGAAGGCGCAGGAGCGCGGAAAAAAGGTGGTCCTCGCGTCGGGACGTCCCACGCAGGGCGTAATGCCGCTCGCAAAAGAGCTTCGCCTGGAGGAATACAGCGGATACATTCTTTCCTTCAACGGCGGGCGGATCATCAACTGCAAGACCGGGGAGACGGTGTTTGCGAGATCCCTTCCGGTGTCCGCAAATAAAAAGATCATCGGACTTGCGGAGGAAAATCAGGTGGATATCGTGACATACGAGGGCAGCAGGATCATCGCATCGAACCCGGAATCCCCATACACAAAACTGGAGAGCCGGATCAACGGGATGGAGATCTGGAAGCCGGAGAATATGGCTGAGTATGTAAATTTCGAGGTGCCGAAATTCCTCATGATGGAGGACGGGGATTACCTCGCAATGGTGGAGCCGAAGGTGAAGGCGGCGATGGGAAAGAATTTCAGTGTTTACCGCTCAGATCCGTTCTTTCTCGAGATCCTCCCGAAGGGGATCGACAAAGCCCAGAGTCTGGAGCGTCTGTTGGAAGTTCTGGGACTCACGAGAGAGCAGATGATCGCCTGCGGGGACGGTTACAATGATCTCACGATGATCAAATACGCCGGTCTCGGCGTCGCGATGGAGAATGCGGTCCTTCCGGTGCGGAACGCGGCGGACTATATCACGGCATCGAACAACGATGACGGGGTGGGGCTGGTTGTCGAGAAATTTATGCTGGCGTGAGAAATGAAAAAAGGTTCATGATATCGAAATGCAAAATTGGCTGCCGATATTCCATCGGGATATGGCAGCCATAACTATTTCCGCTTTTTTATACAGAAAGACTGGACTTTTTGAATCTAACGTGTTAAACTGTGATTAGTGCGTGAAACAGATCGATCCATAAAAATGCAGCAGAAAAAGATCCAGACTCTGCTGCAAATATGAAGCAGAAGGGGTAACAGGTATCATGAACAAGAAAATCAAGACAGATGCGGTCGACCATCTTTTTGAGGCAATCCTGACATTAAAGACACCGGAAGAGTGCTATGCGTTTTTTGAGGATGTCTGCACAGTGAATGAGCTTTTGTCCTTATCCCAGCGTTATGAAGTTGCAAAAATGCTGAGAGAGAAACGGACGTATCTCGATATCGCGGAGAGCACAGGTGCTTCCACCGCGACGATCAGCCGTGTAAACCGTTCCTTAAACTACGGAAGCGACGGATATGATATGGTATTTAAGCGTCTCGGATTCGAAAAACTCGATGATGAGGACGATGCGGAAAAATAAGATATGAAGAAAAAGACCTTCGTACAGGAGCGGAATGGGGATCTGCTTCCGGACGAAGGTCTTTTGGTATATTAGTTTGCCCGTAATCTGCCATGCATCCGAAGGAAAGCTCCGGGGGGAGGTTCCCGTAGGTGTGAAGGTACTGAACAGCTACATTATTTTTTCTTTTTCGGCGGATTCTCAGCCCTGAGTTCGTCGGCCAGGCGCTCGATCATCTGCTTTTTTAAGAACACATCAAAGGCGAGCTCACAGATAAACCCGAAAAGCTGGAGCGATTCCGCATTTTCCGGCTCTGCGCTGCCCTCTGCGCCGGAAGGAAACGTCTCCTTCGCCTTCTCAAATTTCTCTTTCACATCTTCCTTTAACCGATCCATCTGTCCGTGTTCCATCGAGAAGACCTTCGTGTAGATCTCCGCAAGGGAAGATTCGTCATCCGTATCGAAATGGTGCTCTATAACATAGGAAAGAACCGTTTCGATATCCGTAAAACTCAGCAGATTTTTAAAATAATAGATAAATACCAGGAGCAGGATATGTTCCTGGGTATACTTTTTCTTTACCGGGGATGGAAGCAGGTTGTTCTTCGCATAGTTGTTGATCATCGTTTTTGTCAGGACCTTGTCTTCCGGGTAGCGCTTTAACTCACCGAGGTGCTTCTCCATAAAGGTCGTCACCTGATCCATGTAAAGGTCGATCTGCGGGATCTCGTCTACATGAATATGGTCTAGGCTGTCCAGGTGAGCGAGCAGCTCATTCAGTCGTTCTTCATTCGTTTTCATGGTGAAACTCCTTTCATCCATCTATTATATAGTATTAAAAACTATATGACAAGGGGTAAAGATGATTTTTCTGCGTACGAAAAGAAAAACACGTTACAGTACACGGGCACTCTATGCCTGCGCACTGTAACAAAAAACACACCACCAGAAAAAATCTGGTGATGTGTGGAAACCATGCATTCGAAATCCTGCCGCCTACCTGCTGTGTTCCTCCAAAAGTCCCTTTTCCTTATAAAAACGCTCTGCTCCGGCATGCAGTTCGATCGGGAGATCGTTGAACATGAACCCGGACTGGGCGGTGTAGGAGAGGGCGGGGTGAAGGTCCTTTAAGCGGTCACGGTTCTCATAGAGGATCGAGGTGATCTCGTAGACGAGGTCTTCATCCAGATCTGCGCGGACGCAGAGGAGGGCCTTGATCCCGAAGGTTGCGATATCTTCGTCCTGGCCTTTATAAGTTCCAGACGGGATCTGATCCATATAGTAGAACGGGTTCGAGCGGATGATGGAGCGGAGCTCGGAGTCCGTGTATTTTAAAAGATGGCATGGAACCGTGTCTGCCAGCTCCGCAAGCCCGGAGATCGGCACCCCGGTAAATCCATGGATCGCGTCGAGCGTCCTGTTTTTAACCTCGTCAGCGCCTGATCCGAGACCACAGTTGACGAAGGTGGAGTTCTGGTCGGTGATTCCGAGAGTGCCCAGGGAAACCTTTGCCGCGAGTTCTGTGGTGGAATCCTGGGGACCGACACCGAGACGGTTTCCTTTTAAGTCGTGAACATAAAAGATCCCGGAGTCATCCCGCGCCATCCAGTTCGAAAGACTCGGATAGAGAGCCGCAATGACTTTCAGATCTTTGAATTCGTGATCCTTGAATTCACCGGTCCCGTTTACCGCGGAGAAAGCAATGTCGCCGCTCACAAGTCCGAGATCGATACTGCCGTCCTGGAGAGAGTGGACATTTCCGGAGGAGCCGGTCGAGGCGCTGATATTGATCTTGATGGAAGAATCAGCATCTCCTATCACGAGGGAGATCGCCTTTCCGACCGGATACATCGTTCCGCCGCTGTCGGCAGTTCCGATCGTAAGGATCTTTAAAGAATCTGATCTTGCTTCTGTCTGGCGCTGCGCAGTTTCGGATGATTTTCCGCAGCCACCAAGGACAAGACCGGTACAGGCGAGGAACAAAGAAATTGTGTGTAAAAATTTATGCATGAAGTATATCCCATTCCTTGTATTAAAACCTGTCGGCTGTAAAAAGAACCTGACAAGTTTTGTAACTTTTGGAATGAGTATAGCATAAAAACCATCGCAGATTCAATGTTATTTTGAAAAAACCGGGCAAAAAACCGGGCGGAAAGTGGGGGATTCCGCCCGGTGAAAAGAGGGAGGTCAAATGACCTTTAGTGAATGTCACATGTATTTCTATGAACGGAATAAGCCTCCGAAGATAGAAAGGAAGATCGGGTTGTAGATATCGTCGATGATAACGGCAAAGGACGGATACAAAACCCATGCGATGGTGTGCCAGCCGTACTGGTCCATGATCGCTTTCTCGTTTGCGACGGCATTGGAACCGGAACCGCAGCCCCAGCCGATGTTTCCGGCTGTCATGACAGCTGCGCCGTAATCGCGGCCGAAGAGATTGAAGGATACAAAGATTCCAAAGAGTGCCATGAAGATACCCTGTGCAACGAGAACGATTCCCATCTGACCTGCAAGCGGAGCAAGCTTTGTAAAGTCTGTGGTCATGAGAACGAGTGCAAGGTAAAGCTCAAGGAACATATGCTCGATCGCTTCTACTTCCGGAACATAGAACTTGATGCCGGCAGCTTCCATGACGTTTCTTGCGATCGCACCTGCGAAGAGGCAGCCGATGAATTTCGGCATCTCGATCATCGGGATGTTGTCGAGTAAGCAGTAGATCGGCATACCGAGTGCTGCGAGAAGAAGACATAATGCAAACATCATGATCATTCTTGTGTTGTCGAGTTCCGGAACTTTACCGGTTGCGTGTGCTTCCGGCTTGTCGTTCGGATCAGCTTTTAAGCCGTGCTTTGCGATCAGAAAAGCAGCGACCGGGCCGCCGATGAGGGAGCCCATGATGTTTCCCATGGTACCTGCCGCAACACCGACAACGGTAGCGTCTGCAGCGCCCCACTCTTCAAAGATCGGGCCAAATGCAGAAGCAGTACCAACGCCGCCGGACATGGCTGCGGAAGAGCACTGAAGGGCCAGGAGCGGATGCATGCCGATCAGCTGGCTCAGGGCATAACCTAAAAGGTCCTGGCAGGTGATCAGGAGGCATGCAGCGAATGCGATCAGGGCACAGAGTTTTCCGCCCGCATGTCTTAACATCTTTGCGCTGAAGCCGAAGCCTACGCAGAGGAAGAATAAGTTCTGGCAGAGATCCTTCATGATCGTCGCGTCGAAGGAGATTCCGACGATTCCTGCCCCCTTGATGCAGGATACGATGATCGAGAAGATCAGACCGGAAATAACAGGCGCCGGAATCGCGTATTTTCTGAGCGTCTCAGAACGGGCAACGATGGCCCTGCCGAGGAAGATCACGATGGCCGCGAAACCGAGAGTACACAGGTACTCAAACTTGAAAGAGGCGACTGCTCCGTCGGCTGCCGGTTTGTAGGTGCCGAAATAACTGATGATACTTTCCATAAGAGTTCCTCCAATCCTTTTTTGGCTTTCCGGGTCATATCATTCCGTCCGCTTCTGAGACCGGAAGGTTTTCTGTCTCCCCACAGAGGAAACGGTCGGATCACCCGGAAGATAAAACTTTAGTAACTTGAAAATCAGGAAGGACCGTTGCTAAAATTTATGAAAAAAGTATAAAATATTATAAAAATATTTGCAATTTTTCGAAACTATTAACCGACAAAAGTAACTAAAGTTATAAAATTGCAGTAAAAAACTTACAAAAACAGATGTAGAGAAACAATAAAGATGAACAGATACTTAACGGAGAAAGACTTGACAGTAAGAAATAAGTCGTAAAAAAATCCCCCGGGAGAGTGGGGAGCTCTCCTGAGGGATTTTTAAGGGAGGTTCTGTATAATTCGTGAAAACCTTATGTTTCCGATCAGCCTTTGAATAATCCACCAAAGATGGAAAGGAAGATCGGGTTGTAGATATCATCGATGATAACCGCGAAGGACGGGTAAAGAACCCATGCGATGTTGTGCCATCCGTACTGATCCATAACGGCTTTCTCGTTCGCAACGGCATTCGGACCGGAACCGCAGCCCCAACCGATGTTGCCGGCTGTCATAACGGCTGCGCCGTAGTCACGGCCAAAGAGGTTGAAGGATACGAAGATACCGAACAGAGCCATCAGGATCGCCTGTGCTACGAGGACGATACCCATCTGACCTGCAACCGGGGCAAGCTTTGTGAAGTCTGTTGTCATAAGAACAAGTGCAAGGTAAAGCTCCAGGAACATATGCTCGATGGCGTCAACCTCCGGAACATAGAACTTGATGTTTGCTGCTTCCATAACGTTTCTTGCGATGGCACCTGCGAAGAGGCAGCCGATGAATTTCGGCATCTCGATCATCGGGATGTTGTCGAGTAAGCAGTAGATCGGCATACCGAGAGCAGCGAGAAGTAAGCACATTGCGAACATCATGATCATCTTTGTATTGTCAAGCTCCGGTGCTTTGCCGGTTGCCTTTGCTTCCGGTTTATCGTTCGGGTCAGCCTTTAAACCGTGCTTTGCGATCAGGAAAGCCGCAACCGGACCACCGATGAGGGAGCCCATAACGTTACCAAGAGTACCTGCCGCAACACCGATCGTTGTAGCATCCTGTGCACCCCAGCCCTCGAAGATCGGACCAAAGGCAGATGCGGTACCAACACCACCGGACATCGCTGCGGAAGAACACTGAAGAGCGAGGAGCGGATTTAAGTTGATCAGGTGAGCGATCGCAACACCGAGAACATCCTGACAGGTGATCAGGAGGCAGGCTGCAAATGCGATCATGACGCAGAGCTTTCCGCCTGCATGTCTTAACATCTTTGCGCTGAAGCCGAAGCCTACGCAGAGGAAGAAGAGGTTCTGACAGAGGTCTTTCATGACCTTTGCGTCAAAACTGATACTGACTGTGCCGGTCATCTTGATCGCGGACATTACGAGTGAAAAGATGATACCGGAAACAACCGGAGCAGGAATCGCGTATTTTCTTAACGCCGCGGAATGTGCGACGATTGCGCGTCCGAGGAAGATTACGATTGCTGCAAAGCCGAGAGTACATAAATACTCAAATTTAAAATTTGCGATTGCGCCATCGGCAGCTGGTGTGTAGGTGCCGAAATAGCTGATGATACTTTCCATAAAAAATCCTCCAATCCTTTTTTGGTAACTGTCTTGCATCAGTTACAGTCGTTTTTACCTTTTGCGTTGCTGAGATCTTTCAGTTTCTGTATTTTTAAAAACTGCTCACAGTAAAAAAACAGCTTCCACCGTTTATACCCCGCTTATTTTGGTGGAAAAAGTGTAAAAACTTTATAAAAAGAATAAAATATTTTGTATATAATGTCAATTTATGTAAGTATCTAACGAATTATGTAATTATCGTAACCGGAAAAATCACTTTCGTTCGCCACGCTCTGAACAGAAGACTCCGCCGGATCAGATCCGTGCAGAGTCTTAAGAAATGCCTGTTTATTATTTTTTCCCGAATCCGTATTTGATGGAAGGGCGTCCTCCCGTCTTATAGTCGATGGTGCTGATGATCTCTCCGGTGTCCACCATATAATTCATATATCGCCGGATCGTAATGCGGGAGAGATGGATCTGCTCGGCGATCTGTTCGCTGGTGAAGAAGCCGTCAGGATTTGCCATCAGATATTCCCGGACCATATTGAGGGTAGTCTCGTTCAATCCCTTTGCCAGCGTCGGTTTTGCCTCTGTTGTGGGCTCGCTTCCGGAAACCAGACGGTCGATGGCGTGCTGGTCCAGATTGGCATGGGAATCTTCCAGGTACTTCTTCATCTCCGCAAAACGGTCAAGAGCCGCCTTAAAACGTGTATATTCAAACGGTTTTACAAGATAATCCGTGACGCCGCGGTTTAAGAGCGAGCGGACGATATCCGTGTCATTCGCGGAGGTGACCATGATCACATACGGGGTGAGTCCTGCCGCATGGAGCGCGTCGAGGAATTCACCGCCGTTCATGACTGGCGCATAGTAATCGAGGATCACGAGATCAACAGGATTTGTTTTGATATAGGGCAGAGCCTCCGCTCCGTTTTTGAAGAGATGTTCTACACGGAAGTTGGTACTGACTTCGATATATTGTTTATTGATGGATGCGACCATCGGGTCGTCTTCAATGATGATTACATGGTACATGATGGTTTCTCCTTTCCGGTAAATGTAATGGTAAAGCAGGTTCCTTCTCCTTCTTCTGTTTCGATGGAGATATCCCCGTGCGATTCTTCAACAAGTTGTTTGATCAGGAAAAGTCCGGTTCCGCGGTTTTCGCCTTTGGATGAGACTCCACGCTCATAGATCCGGTCGATCAGATCCGGCCGGATCCCACCGCCGGTGTCCTCACAGGTGATGATGTTGCAGTCCGGATCGCAGTAGAGTCCAAGCGTGATCTCTTTGATCTCATGCTCCCCGTTGGAAAGCTCCTCAATCGCGTTTTCGAGAAGGTTTCCGATGATCGTGATGTAATCTTCCATCGGCAGCAGCAGATCTTTCTCAAGACACCGGCTGTCGGGGGATACCGTGAGCAGGATCCCGAGTTCTGCGGCGTGCATCATCTTTCCGATGACCAGGGCGCAGATCTTTGATACGCGGATGCAGTCGGCTGTCTGCCGGATCGACTGGCTGGAGACGAGGTTGCTGTTGATGATGAATTTGATGGCTTCCTCTGTCTGACCTGTCTGGAGGTAGCCGAGTATGACATGAAGTTTATTTAAGAATTCATGGTTAAAAGCCCTCAGTGTGTCCAGCATCGCCTTTGCTCCGGTGAGCTCATCCATGACGGTTTCCATATCGGTCTGGTCATTGATGATGGTCAGGACGGCATGGGAACCTGTCTGGGAGTTGACGGGAACTTCGCTCACGAGAAGTCTGTGGTTCCCGTTGGTGCAGGCCCGGTGGTAGGACGGAACTCCGGAAGTCAGGACGCGGTCTGCCTGGGAGGCAGGAAAGAGGTCCTTAAAATGGCAGCCTTCAGTGGCCGGCGCCGGCTGCGGCAGCTGAAAGAGCTGTCTTGCCGCCTGGTTTGCATAGGCGATCACGCCATTCGAATCGGTCGCGATCAGACCTTCTTCCAATGCATTCAGAACGACATCCTGGCGGAGATAGAGATCAAGAAGCTCGGTCGGATGATGGCCCATCAGGGAATCGCGCAGGAGCGACACGAGTCCGTGCGACAGAAGGACACTGGCCACCAGCATGACCATTGCGGCCAGTAAATAGGTAGGAAAGAGCGTTTGCATCTGCTCGAAGATATACGTGTTGAAGACGGATGCCATGATAAAGCCGATGATGTGCCCGTCCTTACTGAGGACCGCATGGAAGGCGCGCCGCTGTGTTCCGTGGGTGCCGTAGCCGGTCGTGATGTAGGGCTGGCTTCCTTTTAAGATCGCTTCTTCCTCGCCGCCGACGAAGGTCTCGCCGGTCTCCTGACGGTTCGTGTGATAAAAGCGGAGACCGTTGGTGTTGTAGACGGCGATGACGTTGAGGTCGGAAAAGTTTTCGGACAGGGAATCCAGCTCTTCAATAGCAGAGTCATCCGGATATCCGTTTTCCAGCATGGAGATCACGTTGTCCATCGACGCGATGTAGGAGGCGAGCGCACTGATATTTTTATCGATCTCCTGTCGCTGGCGTGTGATCGTCGAGAACAGGGTGATACTTAGGGAGAGGAGCAGAAGACAGATGGATACTGCCATGAAGCTTAAAAAGAGCTGACTCTCCAGGGATAGTTTTCGGAATTTCTGTATCATATGTGGGTCCTCCGGGAGTGGGATGGAAAATATTTATCACTTAGTATATAGAAAATGAGGGGGAGATGCAAGAGGGGAAAAGAGAAAAATGTGCTTGAAAAAATGTGCTGGCGGGCCGGTGAGAGTTCGACTGGATGTGCTGGGGATGCCGGGAGGAAGCCAGCTCCCGGGATCAGGCACATCCAGCCGAACTCTCACCGGCTGGTTGGGGGATTGGCGGGATTAAGAAAAGGGTTTGCTGGCATGCAAAGTAATTTTTTCTGAGAGGGAAGAAGAGAAGAGTCCGGGAGGGGGCGATTTTGTTTGAAGTCTTACAGGCGGGCTGGAGGATGGTGGGATGATGAGGGAAGGTTAGGCGGCTTTGGGACGGTTTTATTTAGGAAAAGATTTCAAAAAGGACTTGCTATTTCTATAGGAATTGGGTACAATAACCTTAAGGTTGATTATTATTTAACAATCCATGACTGTTCAACGTGAACAATCACATCATTTTCTAGGAGGAAAAGAAAAATGGCAGTTAAAGTTGCGATTAATGGTTTTGGCCGTATTGGCCGTCTTGCATTCAGACAGATGTTTGGCGCAGAGGGATTCGAGATCGTTGCGATCAACGACTTAACCTCTCCGGAGATGCTCGCACACCTTTTAAAATATGACTCCACACAGGGCAGATACGCTCTTGCAGATACCGTATCTTACGGTGAAGACTCCATCACAGTTGATGGCAAAGAGATCAAGATCTACGCGAAAGCAAACGCAGCAGAGCTTCCGTGGGGCGAGATCGGTGTAGACGTTGTTCTTGAGTGTACAGGCTTCTACACATCCAAAGCAAAAGCACAGGCTCATATCGATGCAGGCGCTAAGCACGTTATCATTTCCGCTCCGGCAGGAAACGATCTTCCGACGATCGTTTACAACGTAAACCACGAGACATTAAGCAAAGATGACCACATCATCTCCGCTGCTTCCTGTACAACAAACTGCCTCGCTCCGATGGCAAAAGCATTAAACGATGCTTACCCGATCCAGTCCGGTATCATGTGCACAATTCACGCTTACACAGGCGACCAGATGACACTTGACGGACCGCAGAGAAAGGGCGACAAGAGAAGAAGCCGTGCTGCAGCGATCAACATCGTTCCGAACAGCACAGGTGCTGCAAAGGCAATCGGTCTTGTAATTCCGGAATTAAACGGCAAGCTCATCGGTTCTGCTCAGCGTGTTCCTACACCGACAGGTTCCACAACAATCTTAACAGCTGTTGTTAAGGGCCAGCCGACAAAGGAATCCATCAACGCAGCAATGAAGGCAGCTTCCAACGAGTCCTTCGGCTACAACACAGATGAGATCGTTTCCAGCGATATCGTTGGTATGAGATACGGTTCTCTCTTCGATGCAACACAGACAATGGTTCTTCCGATCGACGAGAACACATCTGAGGTTCAGGTTGTATCCTGGTACGACAACGAGAACTCCTACACAAGCCAGATGGTTCGTACCATCAAGCACTTCGGAAAACTGTTAAACGCTTAATTTCGCGCAGTTATCGAAGAAAATAGACTCAGCAAAGGGTCCGGTCTGATGAGGACCGGACCCTTTTTTTCGATTTATAAAAAGGAGGAATTCCAACATGTCTTTAAATAAGAAAACAGTTGATGATATCAACGTAAAGGGAAAGAGAGTGCTGGTCCGCTGCGATTTCAACGTACCGTTAAAGGACGGTAAGATCACAGACGAGACACGTATCAACGCGGCTCTTCCGACAATCCAGAAGCTGATCAACGATGGCGGCAAAGTGATCCTTTGCTCCCACCTTGGAAAAGTAAAAAATGGCCCGAACGAGGGAGAATCCCTGGCTCCGGTTGCAAAGAGCCTTTCTGAGAAACTCGGAAAAGAAGTTGTTTTCGTATCCGATTACAACGTAACCGGCGAAGCTGCAACAAAGGCTGTGAACGCAATGAAAGAGGGAGATGTCGTTCTTCTTCAGAACACCCGTTTCCGCGGAGCTGAGGAGACAAAGAACGGCGAACAGTTCAGCAAAGAGCTGGCTGACCTCGCAGACGATTATGTATGCGACGCATTCGGTTCCTCCCACAGAGCACACGCTTCTGTAGCTGGCGTTACAAAATTCATCTCCGCAAAGGGCGGCTCCAACGTAGTCGGCTACCTGATGGAGAAAGAGATCGCTTTCCTTGGAAACGCGGTTGAGAATCCGGTTCGCCCGTTCGTTGCGATCCTCGGCGGCGCGAAAGTTGCTGATAAGTTAAATGTAATCTCCAACCTCCTTGAGAAGTGCGATACTCTTATCATCGGCGGCGGTATGGCTTACACCTTCTTAAAGGCACAGGGCAAGGAGATCGGTAAGTCCTTAGTTGACGATACAAAGATCGATTACTGCAAAGAGATGATGGATAAGGCAGCAAAGCTTGGCAAGAAGCTTCTTCTTCCGGTTGATACGACGGTTGTCTCTGAGTTCCCGAACCCGATCGATGCTCCGGTCGAGGTTGAGTATGTTTCCGTAGATGCGATCCCGGCTGACAAAGAGGGCGTTGACATCGGACCTGAGACCTGCAAGATCTACGCGGACGCAGTGAAGAACGCAAAGACTGTTGTATGGAACGGACCGATGGGCGTATTCGAGAACCCGACACTTGCTGCTGGTACGATCGCAGTGGCAAAGGCACTTGCTGAGACAGATGCGACAACGATCATCGGCGGCGGTGACTCCGCAGCAGCTGTCAACCAGCTCGGCTTCGGCGACAAGATGAGCCACATCTCCACAGGCGGCGGCGCATCCTTAGAGTTCCTGGAAGGAAAAGAACTCCCGGGCGTTGCAGCAGCTGACGATAAGTAAATGAATGAATGAAACCAGTACACCGTGCGCCGGAACAGGCGTGGAAGGGCGCTGCAAGCTCGCTTGCACAAGCCCTTTCAGGTCTGTTCCGGTATAGGGGGAGCAAATGTACGCATTTACTTCCCTGGCTGTAAATATTATAGTGTCCGAGATTTCAGATCCGGGGCGGTGATCCCGTCCCGGATTTTGTCATAGTATGGAAAACTGCAGATGTAGTTTTTGAATGTTATCGTTCAGAGAGAATCCTGTATATGGATCTTGAAGATAAATATTGGTATATATGGGGGTAGATAACCATGGCAAGAAAGAAAATTATCGCTGGAAACTGGAAAATGAACATGACTCCGTCCGAGGCAGTGGCACTCGTTGAGACATTAAAGCCGCTCGTTAAGACGGAGGAAGCGGACGTTGTATTCTGCGTACCGGCTATCGACATCATTCCTGTCGTAAAGGCATGCGAGGGAACAAACATCGAGGTCGGCGCTGAGAATATGTATTTCGAGGAGAAGGGCGCGTACACAGGCGAGATCTCCCCGAACATGCTGACAGATGCCGGCGTAAAATATGTGATTATCGGACATTCCGAGAGAAGAGAGTACTTCGCTGAGACAGATGAGACTGTCAATAAGAAAGTCTTAAAGGCATTCGAGCATGGACTGACCCCGATCATCTGCTGCGGTGAGACTCTTACCCAGAGAGAACAGGGCATCACTCTGGACTGGATCCGCAAACAGGTGAAGATTGCGTTCCAGAACGTGACAGCAGACCAGGCGAAGACTGCTGTGATCGCTTATGAGCCGATCTGGGCGATCGGAACCGGAAAGACAGCAACGACAGAACAGGCCGAGGAAGTCTGCGGAGCGATCCGTGCGTGCATCGGTGAGATCTACGATGAGGCAACAAAGGAAGCAATCCGCATCCAGTACGGTGGATCTGTAAATGCCGGAAATGCTGCAGAGCTCTTTGCGCAGGTGGATATCGACGGAGGACTTGTCGGCGGCGCATCCTTAAAGGCTGATTTCGGAAAGATCGTCAACTACAAATAGTACATGTACATCCTGGCGCTGTGTCATAGAAAATGGGCTGTGACACAGCGCTTTTTTCATAGAAGATTCCAATGGAACTTCCTATGAAAAAAGGCACATTCGCGAGAAGATGAAAATCGTCGCAAGCGACCGCGCGCCCGGTGCGAGAATGTGCCAGGACACATTCTTTTTACATAAGAGAAAATAGTGACAATCTGTCATTTTTTGCCTCCACCCTATTGACTGGAAGGATTTTGGATGTTACGATTATTAGATACGCAAAACGTTAAAATTGCGCAAAAGACAGCAATCTCTTGCGTGAATCCAGGATATAAAGAGGAAATACATATATGAAGAAAATTGGAATCGTAACAGACAGTCACAGCAGCATCAGCCAGGAAGAGGCAAAGAAACTCGGGATCTTTGTCCTGCCGATGCCGTTCTATATCGACGGGGAGTGCTATTATGAGAGTGTGACGCTTTCCAGGGAACTGTTTTTTGAAAAGCTGACATCCGGAGCCGATATTTCGACTTCCCAGCCATCTCCGACCGCTGTGATGGAAATCTGGGACAAAGCACTCGAAGAATATGAAAAGATCCTGTATATGCCGATCAGCAGCGGACTCAGCAGTTCCTACAATACGGCGATGATGCTGGCGCAGGAGGAAAAATATGAAGGACGCGTCCTCGTTGTGGACGACGGACAGGTTGCGGCGCCGCTTCACCAGATGATCCTGGACACACTGGATATGATCGAAAAAGGATATGAAGCGGAACATATCCGCGAACTCCTGGAAAAGGCGGGAGACCGGATGATGATCTATATCGCCCTTCAGACGCTGGAATTCCTGAAAAAAGGCGGAAGAGTAACTCCGGCTGCAGCTGCGCTCGGATCTGTATTTAATATCAAACCGATCTTAAAGCTCCAGACCGGAAAACTGGATTCCTTTAAGAAGTGCCACGGAATGCAGAAGGCCAAAAAGACAGCCATCGAGGCGATGCAGACAGAGATCCGCGAGAATTTCCAGGATGCCTTAAACGATGGCGCTCTGCATCTCTTAGCGTCTTCCAGCGGAACGGATGAGGAGAATGCAGCGTGGGTCGAGGAGATCAAAGAGGTATTCCCGGGTGTTCCGATCCTTTATGATAACCTTTCTCTCGGCGTTTCCTGCCATATCGGACCTGGCGGAATGGGAATTGGTTGTGCGGTGGCACCGGATTATAAGAGAGTATAAGTAAGAAAATATTGGCTGCGAGTAAAAATACCATTGCTGCAGACAATTTTTAATGGATTTTTGTTCGTAACTGTGAGTATATGGAACCGTTACAAAAGAAGTTTGAAATCAGAGTTTCGGTTGTATGAACGTGCATAATAAGGAGGCAATCATTATGGAATACCGCAGATTTGGAAATACGATCGTAGCAAGAATTGATAAGGACGAGGATGTGCTCGAGAAGATGAAGCGCATCGCGATGCTCGAGGACGTAAAACTCGCGAGTGTCAGCGCACTTGGAACTTTTTCATCCATGACGGTCGGCATCTATGACCTCGAAAAACGTCAGTTTATGGGGAATGATTTCGAGGGAATGTTTGAGATCGTCTCCTTTACAGGAACCATCAACACCATGGACGGAAAGTATTACAGCCACATCCACGCGGCGGCAGCCGACGCGAAGGGCAATGTGTACGGCGGACATTTAAGCCGCGGCATCATCGGAGCGACCTGTGAGATGGTGATCACGGTGATCGACGGAGTTGTGGACCGCGTAAAGGATGAGGAGACAGGACTCAATATCTTTAACTTCAAGTGTTAAAGTGCAGAAAGGTAACTGTGAAGGTACTGAATCGTTACATATTTTTGCGAATTGTGATAAGAGATAAGAAAAGATCGATAAGGAGCAGGCTATGGAGCAGATGATTCCGGGATTTCTGGAAGAGATGTTGAAAAAACAGTATGGAGAGGAAGCTTTCGCGAAGATCCTCGCGGGATATCAGGCGAGACGCCCGGTGACACTCCGGGTCAATCCCTTAAAGGCGGACCGGAACTCGGTAGAACAGGCACTTACCGGTGCAGGGATCGCGTTTAAAAATGTATCATGGTATGAGGATGCGATGATCATCGAGGGCGCAAGGGAGCCGGAGATCCAGGAACTTCCGATCTACAAGGAAGGCGGAATCTATCTCCAGAGCCTTTCCTCCATGCTGCCGCCGCTGTTTCTCGGCCCAAAGGCAGGAGAGTCCGTCCTCGATATGGCTGCTGCCCCGGGCGGAAAGACGACCCAGATGGTGGCGATGACGGGAAATCAGGCGCAGATCACGGCCTGTGAGAAGAATAAGGCGCGGTCAGAAAAGTTAAAATACAATCTGGAAAAACAGGGGGCATCGGGAACCTACGTGATGGTGGAGGACGCAAGAAAGCTCGACGATTTCTTTTCCTTCGACCGGATCCTTTTAGACGCGCCCTGCAGCGGAAGCGGAACCGTAGAAGTGCGGGATGGCGTCTGCCGGACAAAGATCTCAAAGGAACTTGTGGAAAGATCTGCGAGAACGCAGGAAGAACTGTTAAAAAAAGCGCTGAAGCTCTTAAAATCCGGACATGAGATGGTCTACTCTACCTGCTCGATCTTAAAAGAGGAGAACGAAGGTCTCTTAAAGCGCGTGTTAAAGAGTGCAGGCGGAGAGCTTGTACCGATTGGGGAAGATTGGACGAAGGAACTTCCGTTACTTCCGAACGCGATGCCGGGGACGCTCCTCGTGGGACCGAATGAATTGTTTGAGGGATTTTTTGTGGCGAAGATCAGAAAAAAATAGAAGCTCCGCGAGGAACTTCTATTTTTTTGCAAAAAACGCTTTAAGCTTTTATTCCGCCCTGCGGTTCTCAACCTCGATCCGTTTCAGCTCAGGCATGATCGTGATCAGCATTGTGAGAATGCAGGCGGTTCCGCCGATGACATTGGAGACCGGCTCAGCGAGGAATACGCCATCGGTTCCCATATGCATGACGTAGGGGAGAAAGTAGGTCAGCGGTACAACGATGAATACCTTGCGGAGCAGGGAGAAGAAGATCGCAAAGACCTTCTTATTCAGGGATTTAAATACCGCCTGACCGATGTACTGGAGGTCCATAAAGATAAAAGCTGCAAAATACATGTTCAGCGCAGGAACCGCATCCTGGATCAGCGCCGCGTCCGAGCTGAAAATACGGATCAGCGTTTCCGGGATGAGAATGATCATGCTCCACATGACGGCCGTGTAACCGAAAACGAGGAGACTCATGATCAGAATGGATTTCCGCACACGTCCCGGTCTGCGGGCACCGTAGTTGTAGCTCAGGATCGGGGAAGTTCCCTCTACCATGGCGTGGATCGGTGTCTCAACAAGCTGGCGCACACTGGAGATGATGGTCATGACGGAGATATAGATATCGCCGCCGGTGACGGAAAGGATATTGTTGCAGCAGATCGTCACGAGACTGTTTGTGAGCTGCATGATAAATCCGGCAGCGCCGAGGCTGAGGATATTTTTCGCGTGCCCGGTACATTCCGGGATCTCATTTTTATGAAGGAACCGCAGCTTCAACTCGGATTTTTTCGTGAGGAAAAACAGGACGAAGGCGGCGGACAGACACTGGGAGATCACGGTGGCGATGGCAGCGCCGCGGACACCGAGTCCGAGGGCAAAAATAAAGAGCGGATCAAGTACCAGATTTGTTCCGGCACCGATCGCGACGGATAACATGCCGATGCTGGAGTAGCCCTGGGCGTTGATAAACGGGTTCATTCCGACTGCGATCATTGACGGCAGGGTTCCAATCAGATAGAGCATCATATACGGATAAGCGTAAATGATAGCCTCAGCGGAAGCACCGAAGAGGATCAGGATCGGGCGGGCGAAGAGGAAGCCGACCGCCATCAGGATCATAGCGCAGACACAGAGCATCGTAAAAGAAGTGTTCATAATGCGCCTTGCTGTGTCAGGGTCCTTCTTCCCGCGAAAGATCGAGAAGAGCGGCGCACCGCCGGTCCCAAAGAGGTTGCTGAAGGCTGTGATGATGACAATGATCGGAAAGCATAAGCCGACCGCGCCGAGAGCGGCTGTTCCGATCTCCGGGATCCGCGCGATGTAGATGCGGTCCACAATATTATATAGAAGGTTTAAGATCTGGGCAATCAGCATGGGGAGCGCGGCTCCGAGGATATTGCCCGTTATGGTTCCGTTTTCAAAATCAATACGTTTCATATGTATGGTAGCTTTCCGTTACTTTTCATGGGTAGGAATTTTCTGAACTGAAAATTCCGTATGATACCGTTATGACCGCGGATTTTGCCGATTCGGAATGCGAAGCATCGGCAAAATCCTGTTACAGTGCGCGGGCATGGAGTGCCCGTGTACTGTAACAGATTTCCTGTAACGATTTGATCCTTTCTAAATTTTTTCTTGCATTTCAAGTATAGCATCCCCTATAATATATGTAAATTATTGTTTTTGTATAGAAATATAATAAATATTATATAATACAAGAAGATTTTTTACATTCAGACTATGATTGTTACGATCCGGGATCCGATCCCACAGCTCGCACCGTTGTGAGAGTGGAAATCCGCAGATCGCCGGTCAGAAGGAGAGACTATGGAGATCAGACAGTTAGAATACTTCCGGGCCATCGTTGACGCCGGAACCATCAGCGGAGCGGCGAGGGAGCTTCATATGACACAGCCGCCGTTAAGCTACCAGATGAAAATGCTGGAGGAGGAACTTCAGGTGCCGCTTTTTATCCGCGGCATGAAGCATATCACACTGACGGAGGCGGGAAAAACGCTCTACGAACAGGCGGGAAAGATCCTGATGCTCTCGGAGGTAACGAAGCGTGAGGTCATAAAATCAAGTCAGGCGGCGACGATCCATATCGGAATGACTCCGTCCACCGTGTCCATGATGTCCCATTACCTGATGCGTTTTGCAAAAAGCCATCCCAATATCCATTTTGATATCCACGAGGGATCCACATTCACGATGAGGGATCAGCTTGAGAACCGGATCCTTGACCTCACGACCCTGCGCACGCCAATTACGTTAAGGGGCTGTGAGACGAAAACTCTGGCGGAGGAACGCCTTCTCGCCATGGCAGTTCCGGAGTTCCCTCTTTTAAAAGGACGCACATCGCTCCATCTGCAGGAGCTTTCGGAACAGCCCCTGATCCTGTCCCACCGGTTTCAGAAATATATCGCCTCGAAGTTTGAGGAGGCGGGACTTGTCTGCGATATCTACCTTGCTTGTGAAGATGCAAGAACCGCGATCACGATGGCGGAACGGGGAATGGGGATCGCGATCCTGCCGACTTCGATGCTGGAACTTTCTGATAAGCTGAAAGCATGTGAGGTCTGTGATGCTGATTTTACAACAGAGGTCCTTCTTGCCTGGAGAAAAAGTCGAATTTCGTCGGAAATACAGGAATTTCTGAAATTTTGGAATTAAGAAATGTATTCGTGAAATGCATGAATCTTGAAAATAATCTTGCAAACATCTTTTACAGGCAGATTATACGAGTAATTTTCTGAAAAATGTGCCATAATAAGAAATAATGAAAAGCTTCATATTATAAAACATGTCAGATGCAGAGAGCCTGACAGAACAGGAGAAGAATCGTTCATGAAGTATGATCTGGAACATTATGGGCAATATTTAACAGAATGCGAGAAAAGTAAAAATACGATCGAAAAGTATCTGAGGGATGTGCGGAATTTCCTGATATTTTCAGGGGAACGGGAGCTGAGCAAGGAGATCATCTTGGAGTATAAAAAGCTTCTCGTAGAAAAATACCGGACGTCCAGTGTAAATTCCATGCTGATTGCGGTGAATGGGTATCTGAGCTGGATCGGCCGGGACGATCTCCGGGTCCGTGTGTGCAGAACGCAGAGACGGATCTTTCGTGAGGAGGAGAGGGAACTGACGCGCGAAGAGTACCAGAGACTTCTTATGACTGCGAGACGGGAGAATCGCGAGCGCCTGTTCTGCATCCTTCAGACCATCGCGGGAACGGGGATGCGGATCGGAGAATTAAAATATCTGACAGCGGAGACTCTAAAGGAGCGAAAGATACGGATTGACTTTAAGGGCAAAGTTCGGATCATCCTGATCCCAAGGTCCCTTCTGATCCTTTTGAAAGACTACTGTCGAAAACAGAAGATCAGGGCGGGAAGTATTTTCCACTCAAGGAACGGGAGACCGCTGGACCGGAGAAATATATGGACGGAGATGAAAAGTCTCTGTGAGAGGGCAAAGGTGGCAGCAAGTAAAGTGTTTCCGCATAATCTGAGACATCTCTTCGCGAGATGCTTTTACGAAAGGGAACACGATCTCGCGCGATTGGCAGATTATCTTGGGCACAGCAGTATCGAGACAACGAGACGGTATACGATGATCACGAGCGAGGAGGCCTGCGCGAAGGATTTAGAGCTGGGACTGGTCCAAAGGGAGGAAGGGGGATCGGAAGGAAAGAAAGGTAATATGGAACAAAAGGGAAAAATAAAGGATCCGTCTGCGACATAATGTGTATTATGTCATGAACGGCTTATCTTAGATGATCCTGCATCGTTCTTACATGAAATTTACATGCTTTTTACGCTTCCTAAAGTTAATTTAGAAAAGTGAACCGGTCTGCAAACCTGCTTCCAGGACTGTATGTTCTTTTGAAAATCATGTTAAAAAAACGCAAAAAAGTAAAAATCCCGGAATATCCATTGAAAACAAAGGGTTTTCGTGATATTATTTTTATGTATATATATGAATACAAGGGGGATTCGTTATGACATAATACACATTATGTCATGAACGGCTTTTTTGAATGAAAAAATGTATGATCGGAGAACGATACGGAAGTCTCGTGGTAATTGAAAAAGTGAAGATTCCGGGAAAACCGAAAACCTATTGGCGGTGCCGGTGTGACTGCGGGAATATATGCACCGTGGAAGATTCACACCTGAAAAATGGACACACGAAGAGCTGTGGATGCAGAAGGCGGATCCGACTCCAGGAAAAACGCCTCGATCTCACCGGACAGCGGTACGGCAGGCTTGTCGTTCTGGGACCGGCAGCGGGGTTGACAGAAAAACGTGATGGCACGGTGGAGCAAAGCAGATCGTCCGAAGGGGATCACACGGATCGTCCGGACAGGATGAGTGATTACTGGCTTTGTCAGTGTGACTGTGGAAAACAATGCATCTGCCGCAAAGAGAATCTCCGTTCCGGGGTCACAAGGAGCTGTGGCTGTCTTCAGGAAGCACAGAGAAAAGTAAATATGAAGAAAGCCATCCATTTTATGGACGGAACCTGTGTGGAGCGGATCGCGTGCAGAAAGACATTTTCCAATAATACTTCCGGTCACCGCGGAGTGTACAGAAGAGAAAACAACCGATGGAGAGCATCCATTGGCTTTCAGGGAAAGTCCTACAATCTTGGCAGCTTCGCAACCTATGAGGAGGCAGTTCAGGCGCGGCTGGACGCGGAAAAACGGTTATATGATCCATTTTTAGCGAAATACCGCGAAGAAAATTCCTGAGGACGCAGGGGAATCACAATACTGATAAAAACACTTCCAACCGCAGGAATACCGGGCAGCTTTGCTGCATAGAATGCAGTTTAGGGAGTGATTTTTATAAATTTTAAGGAACAAGGGGGAAAGGAGGGGCTTTGTGAGCATACAGAGGCAGAAGAATCCTGTGTGCAGCAATTGAAATATTGACTCACAGTAACTGTTCGACAGAGATACAGTTACGATCCACGATTCGAAAAGGAGGAAAAGAGAGATGAAGAAGCGCGGAATGAAAAAACGTGTTCTGGCAGCACTCATGACGGCCTGTATGGTCGTTGGGTCTGTGCCGGGAGTGTCGTTGGCGGATGTATCAGGTGAACCATCTGGTACGCTGACACCGGCTGCAAAGAAATATAACTTTAATGGAACAGCGTCAACAGCTACAGATCCGGATATTGAGCTTAACAAGACAGCTGTATATAATGCTGACACGAATGATTATACCATTACACTCTCAGCAAAGGCTAAAGAGAAAGTAGAAACAAAAAAGACGCATGTGGTATTTTTGCTGGATGCGTCAGGGTCGATGAATTTCTGCACGAATAATACAATTAGGGAAGTACCGTGGCAACCAGTACTTAAGGACCATGCGCATTATTATTACGAAACGTGGAAAGGTAAGTACGTAAGTGGATGTACGGAAATCGATAAAAATCCCACGTTGAAAAGTCGTTGGAAAATTGCAACAGAATCGATCAAATCAATGACAGATGAGTTGGGTTCGGACAATATCAGCTATGATTATACATGGTTTAATGAGCAAAATAGTCAGGGAGATGGAAGTGGTTCAGAAAATCCGTATAGTAATGTAACACCAGAGGGTGGAACTTTTCTGACAGAAGGCGTTAAGCATGCTTTAAAAAAATTTGAAAGTGATGATTCAGATACCGATAAGGTTATGGTAATTGTTGCGGACGGTGAAACAAGCAACAATAATTATCCCACGAAGGAATTAAAAAGCTTTAAATCAGCTACCAACAACGGCAAAGTCTATACGGTAGGTTTCACATTCAGCAGCGAAGGCTTCAAGAGTCTTGCAAACGGATCTGACTATAATTTTAACGCGACAGACGAAGATTCTCTGAAGGTGGCGCTAAATAAGATCAGCCAGAAGATCAAGACCGGAATTACGGACCCGTTGGGAAATAATGTTGAACTGGTCGGTGACATTAAGGTTGACGGCAGTGATGCTGCAGCTAAGTATGACTCTGAAAAGAACGAGATTACCTGGAATGATCCGAATGGACTGGATGAAAACGGGGTCAGTCTTACTTATCGTGTGAAGGTTAAAGATACGTCGAATGCTGGCAGTGTGGATCTTAATGGAGACGCAGTACTCAGCTATACGGCAGGATCAGAGAATCATACAGTACAGTTCCCGAAACCGTCCATTACCGGAGCAAAACTTATGGTTCAGTATACGGAACAGGGCACTGGAAACGTTGTAAAGACAGACAACGATTGGATTGGTTTTACCGGTGGAAATGTTTCTTTTAAGAAGATTACAGAAATTCCGGAAACGGTTCTCGTGGGTGATACGACATATTATGTAGTATCGAGTGACCCTGAAGCAATTCCGACACCGACAGAGGCAAAAGAGTATATTGTTAATGTTCAGGTATCCACAGAGAAGCCGAATCAGGCAATCTTCAGTGTCATATATGATGCAAATGGTGGAACTTGGAGTGAAGAGTATGAAGCGCAGGAAACTTATACGCTGAATACAGATCGCAATATGCTGACACGAGCAGGGATGAATTCCGGAGATATGATTGAAATCCTTGACGGTAGTAATGCACCAGAAAAATCTGGATATGTTTTCAAAGGATGGCAGTTTGGTGAGGACAAATTGGTCGCTCCAGTATCGGTTGGTTATGCGGCAGGTTCCAGTTATGAGGTTCATCTGAGCGCAATCTGGGAAGAAGATGGCTCCATTCCTGCAGAAACAGTCACTTATGTTGTAAACAAGCACTACTTTGATACAGACACAGAGAAATCTGTGTACGATGAATCTGTTGATGTTAATCAGACAGCAGAGGAAGGCGCTTTGATTTCTTCTAAAGTTGCCGGTCTTATGACAACTCAGTCTTATTATTATACAGATTATCTGTATGGCCATGCGACAGTTACTGTTGAGGGTACAACAACGGATTATACAGAGAATTCTGTGTTCCAGCCAGGCAGGAACATTATCGATCTTTACTATTACCGTGATTCCTGGAATAGTAAGGACGGCAGTGAAACAGGTGGAGATGAAATTCCGGATAACAAGCAGGTTCTTGTTAAGTTTGGCAATAAAGACGGAAATGGTACTGTAACTGACGGCGAAAATGCAGACAACAATGGCACCGTTCAGGTTTATACTCTTGAAGAGGAACAGAAAAACGTAACTCCATCACTGGAGGGCGTGAAAGTCGAAGCGGCAGAAGGCTATGAATTTACGAAATGGACCAAAGGTAATAATTCTGCATCTGTAAAGCCTGATATTGCGTGGATGGTCAAAGGCGGAGATGAGATTGATTTCTGGGCATGGTTTGACGCCAAGGAGCCGGAGAGTCCGGAGTTTCCGACGGATGATGAGTTAAAAGCACTTATTGATATTGCGCTTATTCATACCGGAAGCAATGCAGATCATAATAACGAAAGTTATCCGTTGCTCCCTGACAGTTACACAGTTGCAAGCGCAAGTGACGCAAGAGCAATCGTCACAGTGAATGCTGATGCTTATGTGAAAGCATATAACGATGAATATGGAACACATACGCTGCCGGGAAGACCATCTGCAACACTGACCTTCAAGTACGATGGAAGCGCATGGGAACTTGCGGACGGTACGGTACCGGTTACATTTACAGTGAAGTGTACCGAAAACAATCCGGAGAAACCGGCTCTTCCGAAATACGATGATCTGAAGAAGCTGCTTGGAGAAACGATCAATGTAACCTGTGAAACAGATGAGCAGCACGCTCCGCAGTCCTTCGGTCTTATGGCTGGAACTTACAGCGTCACAAGAGATAAGGAAGACGATAACGAGGCAGTTGTTACTGTATTTGCAAAAGATTACATCAAGGCATATGCAGATGGAAAGCATACTAATGCAGGAGACGATGCAGCAACAGTCAAGCTCTTCTACGATGAGGAGGACGGCAAGTGGTATTCTGAAAATCAGGAGATCGTGATCAACTTCAAAGCAAAATGCGAGAAAACACCTGAGAAGCAGTACACCGATATCAAGTTCGTTGTTGTAAACGGAACATTTACAGAGAACGGTCAGACAGAACTCACAAAGACCTTTGAGGTTGGAACGAAGCTCACGCTTGCGGATATTCCAGCATCCAAGGGAAAGAGCAGCAGCTACAGCGATCAGACCTGGGATAAGTTCCCGGTTGGATATGTTGTAGGAAAAGATGGAACGACCTTCACGATCACTTACAGGTGGAGATCAAGCGGCAGTGACAGTGATGACAGCGATTATGACTATGGCACCTCCACAAGAGGCAAAGCCACAAACGCAGCCGGTAAGTCCGGTCGCTGGATCTTAGAGGGCGGCGAGTTCACGGAGGACAACGGAAGACTTCCGTCCAACGAGTACTTAAAGATCGGTGATACGATCTACGGTTTCTACACCTACGGATTTGCCATCGACTTTGACCGTCCGGAATACTACACAGACGCGGCAATTCAGGCAAAGGGCGGCTACCGCGACGCGACAGGAACCTGGAGATTAAACGGTTGGTGGTTCTGCTATGATGACGGTACATTCCCGCATGATGAGTGGGTATACCTCACATGGAACGGCCGCTCCGACTGGTACTACTTTGATGTAGACGGCTGGATGGAAGACGGCTGGTTATACCGGAACAACAACTGGTATTATCTCCATACTCAGTACGACAACACAAGAGGACGCATGTACACCGGCTGGCATGAGATCGACGGCAAGTGGTATTACTTCAACACAGCATCCGACAAGGGAACACTTGGCGCAATGCTTGCGAACACCACAACACCGGACGGATATCAGGTAGACGCAAATGGAGCATGGATCCGGTAATTCCGGCAGGAAACCTTCATGGCTCACCGGGCGCGGGATCCTCATAGCAGTCATATTTCTTCTGGGACTGGGAATTTTCCTGTACCCGCATATCTGTGACTGGTACTATCAGTATCAGTTTAACAAGGCGATTGCGGCGTATGACCGGTTTCAGGGGATCGACTGCGAAGAAATGATCCAGGCGGCCCGAGAGTACAATGAAAGACTTGCAAAGAAAGAGGAACAGTTTCTGGTTCCCGCAGAGGAACGGGAGGAGCTTGACCACCTTCTGGATCCATGGGGAACAGGGATGATGGGATATGTGGACATTCCGAAGATCGGGGTCCACATTCCCATTTACCACGGAACGGAAGAGCGGGCGCTTCAGTCGGGCGCCGGTTTCTGGTATGGGACAAGCCTGCCGGTGGGCGGTGAAAATACCCATTGTGTGCTGGCTGCCCATAACGGTCTTGTGAAGGCGAAACTGTTCACCGACCTGGACAAACTGGAAGTGGGAGATCGGTTCACTCTGGATGTCTTAAACGAGACATTCACGTATGAGGTGGATCAGATCCTCGTAACACTCCCGGAAGAGACGGAAGAACTTTATATTCAGAACGGAAAAGACCTTGTGACGCTTTATACCTGTACTCCGTATGGGGTAAATACCCACAGGCTCCTTGTCCGCGGACACCGGGTAACAGAACCGGAAAAATGATGGAAAAAATGCGCCGGTTCACAAAAAAGTGAAAACGGCGCTTTTTTCGACATAAATTGACATGGAGGGGATCGAAAATGAAAAAGAAAATGAACAAGGTTTTCGTGGTCTGTCTGGCAGCGACTGCGATGACGGCGGGAATGTCGGTTTCGGCATTTGCGCAGGTACATATTGGTGAGACTACCTATAAGACGTTTGATGAGGCAGTGGCTGCGGCAGCAGATGGAGCGGTGATCGTTCTTGATACGGATGAGACGACAAGTGGGCTTAATCTGAGCAAGAACTTGACGGTAGATGGTGGTGCGGATAAGAAGAATCTTACATTTAAAGACAAAGGAATTGCACTTTGGGGCAAAAAGCTGACTTTTAAGAACTGCGCTGTGGGACTGGAAGGAATCGGATCGACACCATATACAGCGGAGTGGAATTGGATGACGATCTCTGCATCAAAGGATGCAGAGCTGCATCTGGAGAACGCAGAGATGGTAATGGATGGCAATGGTGTTGCTGCAAACACTCATGCGATCTATTTCGGCTCGAATAATAAGCTGAATCTGAAGGATTCCACGTTGGAGATCCGAAATTATCCGCAGGATGCCCTGGAGTGGGATGGCGGTGACTGGGGATATAACGTAAATCTGGAAAATTCAAAATTTTTCTCGGATCATAACCGATCTGGTTTTACCGGGAAATTTTCTGTAAGGGCGAAAGACAGCACGATTGATGTTGTGAATAGCACCGGAAACGGATCTAATGGTTCAGATTTTGAATTTTATCATAGCATGGTCCATTTTGACGGAAACAAAGCCAATGGACTCAGCGCGAGAAATCTGACTGTTGATAACACGACACTCAGTGCATCGGAAAATGGAGCAAACGGAATTCATATCACTGGAAATGGTGTGATTGAAAATAACTCAATTGTAGATGTATACAGAAATAAATGTGAACTATTAACAAAATGGACAATCCCAGCAGCAATCCGTGTTCAGGGAAACGGAAGTTTCACAGTGGACAAGTCGGCAACCCTCACAGTCATGGAAAATAAAGGCTCAGGAATCGGAGTGGGGAGCGGTGCAAAAGCGGAGATCTGGACTGGCATCATCAAGAATAACGAGGCACAGAAGCTGGAGTTTGGCGGCGGCATCCATAACATGGGAAAGGTGAGTCTTTCCAGTAAGGTTATTCTCTACAATAATCATGCCGGAAAAGGTGCCGACGATATCTACAACGGAGAAAACGCGACACTGAAATTTGGAGACACAAACAAAGAGTGGATCCTGGACGATTGTAATCACGCGATTGACGGCTGGTATGATGATGCAGAAGGAAGCCGCTGGAATGCCGATGGCGGTGAAAGTGAGCACCATATTGTTCTTGTAAACAGCGGAAGTAAGAACGGTATGCTGCAGATCAAAGCTGCGCATGGACTTGATGCGGACGATAAGGAGAGCAGACCGGATATCGATAAAAAGGCAGACGGTGAGGATGAGATCAAGGGCGTAAAACCGGGCGATAATATAAGCTTTACGCTGGAATCCCATCTTCCGGCAAGACTGGCTGGATTTGTAGTACGTTCCGATTCTAATGCAGAGAGATTGCTGATTCCGGAGAAGTTCTCCGAGCGCATGATCTTCCATGACAAGATGAGCAAAAATCTGGAATTTGACAAGGAAACCCTGAAAGTGACAGTCGGAAATGATGGAAGTGTATTACAAGGTAGAAACCGGAAAAGGCGATGAGACATTCCGGGTAAGCATCGCTCTGATCGCAGCATTCAATGACGGATATATTACATATGATGAGTTAAAGAATGCAGAGCCGATTATAGTTTCCTATGACGCAGCTGTCTCTGACAAAGCCATTGATGGAGACAAGGTGGAGAACCGTGCATGGGTCAACGACAGCGAGAAAGATATCGTTGACGGCCCGGTCATCGATCCGGATGTTCCGTCCACCGGTGGAATTGGAACAAAAGCCTTCACAGCAGCAGGAATCGCACTGATGGGAGCTGCAGCAGGTGCTGTGATCGTGACAGGTAAGAAAAAGAAAAAAGAGCAGTAATTCAGACTTTTCGGATTGTTGCTAGTTATGAGAACGAGGTAGAGACATGAAAAATCATGGAAAAGTTTCATGACCGTCATCGCAGCCGCCGCTGCGATGACGGCTGCCATGGCATTTTCTTCGCTGGCGGCTGTGGCGAAGGTAGGAACACAGGAGTTCAATAGTCTTCAGGATGCGATCAATTCCGCGGGAGAGTCACCGGTAGTGATCGATCTTGAGGAAAATGTAAGCCTTACAGACGGACTTGTGATCGGTGCAGGAAAAAATGTGACGATCCAGTGCGGCACGTCGGATCCGAAGACGATCAAGATGGAAGGAAAGGGAATCCACACAGAAGGAACTTATGATGCTGCAGCTAAAAGCTGGAATACCAGTCGGCTGACATTTAAGAACTGCGTATTGGATATTGCCGCGAATGATAATCCGGGTGGAAGTGGCCGCACTGCGAATCTGATCTCGAATACAGATCTCACCTTGGATCATGTGACATGGACACAGAATAGTGCGAATGGCGGCAGTGGAAGCGGAATGTATTTGTATCAGAAAAGTAATTTATACCTTGTAAATGGTACAGTCATGACGATATCCGGCTACAAAGGATTCCAGGCAAGTGGTATTTTCGCAGACGATTCAGAGTATGAGGATATGCCAAACCGGAGTATTAAAATTTCAGATCATTCCATTCTCAATATCATTGATTGTGACTGGCACGGAATGACGGTCAATCCGGTCGATGTGACGGTAGAAAAATATTCACATATCGATATTACGGGCTGTGGAAATCCGAACTACGGTGGTGGAATTGGCTGCTATTACGGAAAACTGAGCGTAACAGATTATTCGGATGTGACAACGAATCAGAATATTGGTAGCGCCTGGGGAATTTTTGTTAAAGAGCTGTTTGTAGACGGCACTTCAAAACTGACTTCCTGTAAGAATACCGGAAATGGGCTGAATGTCGGAGGAAAAGGAACCATTGAGGGAGGAGCTGAGATCAGTCTCGACGGAAATGGGGAAAGAGGTCTTTGGGTATATAGCGGCAGCGAATATTGGTACGGCGATGTTGAAGTCAAAGCAGGGGCAGTTGTATCGGCCTGTGAAAATAGATCAAACGGGATTTTAAATACGTATAAGCTGTGTGTTGAGAATGGAGCAACACTTAAGGTTGAAAAGAATCATGATCGCGGAATCTGTAACGTGGGAGAACTGACTTTAAATGCAGGCAGCGTTTGTGAAAATCAAACGGGTTCAACCGGAGCAGGAATCTTCAATGAGGGAACCTTGAAGATCGGCACCGGCGTCCGCATCTGTAACAACCACGCAGCCACTTACGGCGGCGGCCTCTATAACGAGGAAAACGGAACCGCAGAGCTTTCGGACGGTGTGATCCTCTACAACAACCACGCAGCCAAAGGCGCTGACGATATTTACAACACTGCAAGGCAGAAGCTGACCTTCTGCGCAGTCGGAACCGGTTGGAACCTCGACGACTGCAATCACCGCATCGACGGCTGGTATGACGATACAGAGGGCTCAAGATGGAACGCAGACGATGCCCTTCCGGAAAATCGTCATATTGTATCGGTAGCTTCCGGCGGATATGAGACGGGATTCCAGATCAAGGCGGCTCATGGCGCGGACATCTACGAGACGACAAGCTATCTGATCGATAAAAAGGCAGACGGCGAGGATGAGATCGGAACCGTAAGTCAGGGAAAGAAGATCGAGTTTACACTGACCTCCAGTCTTCCAAAGCTGCTTGCACGCTATGTTGTAACGGCATCCAACGCCTCACCGGCAAACTCCGCGAGGGAGGTCCGCAAAGTCCGCGTACACAGTGCGTCCGGTGCGGGAACAGTCCGCGTACACAGTGCATCCGGTGCGGAGACAGTCCGCGTGTACAGTGCGTCCGGTGCAAGAAGAGCGAGAAGCGTAAGCGGAGATAACTACGACAATGAGATTTCTGCACAGTTCCTTTCTGCAGATGAAAAATATGCGATCCCGGATTCGGTTGTGGAGACCATGTTCTTCCACGATGAGATGAACCGGTATCTGAAGTTTATTGACGGTACGATCCGTGTGACCGCGGGCAGGGATGGAAAAGAAGTTCCTTCCGGGTATTACACGGTAACAGCCAGTGGTTCCAACGCATTCCGGGTTGAGATTGATCTTGTAAACCTCTTTAATACCGGAATCATCGATTATGAAGATCTGACGGATGAAAATCCGATTACAGTGACCTATGAAGCGGTCGTGACAGACGACGCGATCCAGGGGGACGAGCTGTTTAACGAAGCCTGGGTCAACGATGGAGAACATGACTCCGTGGAAGGTGATGTCCTCGATAAGAAGGTTCCGTCCACAGGCGGAATGGGACGGGGAATGTTCACGGGTCTGGGACTCCTGTTTATGGGCACAGCGGCAGTAGCATGGAAGAGAAAAAGAAGCATGTAGATCAGATACAGAAATCGATGTAGAAGGAAGGAATCCAAGATGACAGGAATTCGGAAAAAGAATAAGATCCTGGGCTTTATTTTTGCCGTGCTTGCGGTATGGATGGTGATATTTCAAAATCCGTCTTACGCGGCACAGCGGGGTAGTCTGAACATAAAAACAGAACAGACCGGAATGACGGTATATCTCTATCGGGTTGCAGAAAAACAGGCGGGTGTCTATGTGCTGAATGAGAAATTTCAGGCATCCGGTGCGGATGTTTCCGGAGGTGGTTCCAGAGAGGCTGCGATCGCTCTTACAAATTTTGTGAAGGCGCAGGGGATCCAGCCTTACCGGACCGGAACGGGAAGCGGAAAGCATGTGGTTTTTCGGAATCTCCCGGATGGAGAGGCTCTCTACCTTGTGACGGGGGATCCGATGACCGTTGGCGGCAAGACCTACATTCCGGCACCGGTTCTCGTGGAAGCGGGCGGTGCCGCTGCGGAAGCAGATATCAAGTGTGACATTGAAGAACCGGAAAATCCGACCGAACCCACAAACCCGACGGATCCGTCGAATCCGACCTCTCCGACCCGTTATTATGATGACAGCGATGATGACGACTGGGATCCGACTCCGAATAAGAAGCCGACGATCACAACAGCGGCTGACGAGACGGTGACGATTACAGATGCGGAGACACAGTCGGAAACCAGAGTGGAGGAGAGTACGGCAGAGAGTGAAACAGAGACATCTACGGAGACAACCGTGGAGAACGAAAAGAAGCTTCCTCAGACAGGACAACTGTGGTGGCCGGTAGGGATCCTGCTCTCCGCAGGCGCAATCCTTCTGGCGGCAGGTCTTGTGATGAAAAAGAGAAGTAAGGAAAATTAAAGAGAAACATGAGGATACAGATATGAAAAAGAAAACGCTTCATCCAATCATGATTGCGTTACTGGCACTTTTTGTTCTGCTGCAGGCATTCTGCCTGACAGCATTCGGCGCTGAAAATCCGGAGGTGTGTATTTCGGCTGGAACAGAGACGGAGACTGTGAATCAGATCCTGACAGAAACGCTTCTCCCGGACAGTGAAGATACACTGGAATGGGAGTACGAGTGTGTTGGAAAGGAAGACGGTGGTCTGCTGAAAAATACCGCATGGGGATCAGTAGGCGGATTTGAAAGTACAACAAAAAAATACTTAGTGACTCACACCTATATCCATCCGGCGCTGGCAGACAATGCGGATGGTGAATATCAAGTACGCACAGGAGAGAAAAAATTCACAATCAGAAAAACAGCAAAACATACCGTGGATTGCGAGCTGCTCCGGGATCAGGAAATTCCGCTGATATATGACGAGGACGGAACCCTTAATGCCGAAGAGACGAAAGAAGAGATCTTCACGAGAGTTTTTTCAGCTTCCAATGCGGAGTTTATTACCTGTGACGATGTGACGATCCAGTACTACGGTAAAGCTGAGTCAGGCGCTGTAGGAAATCTCGGAAAGAACTGGGTCGCACTGGACGGGGAGACGGTGAATCTCCTGACCTATCCGGCAATCCCGGCAGGAAAACAGAAGATCCGTATTTTATGGGACGGCGATGAGGAGTATTCTGGTTTTGAAAAAGAGACAAACGTGACCATGACGGAACGGGAGCAGATGAAGTTCAATCTGAAAGAGGCTCCTTACGAGGCAGGGCTTGTTTTTGATCATGATCAGAATATCGATTATACTGCAACAGCAAGAGCGATCTACGAGGCTGTAGTGGAGTCCACAGAACCGGAAGTGGATTTTGATGAGTTCGAGGTGAAGTACAATGCAGATCCTTCGGGACTCATTGAAAATTTCAGACCGCTCGATGATGAGTCACTTGTAACAAAGAAATTCGGCACGGGAAGCTGGAAGATCCGTATTTCCTGGGGCGGAAGCAAGGATTATGCGCCGGGCAGCGTGACAGTATCAGTAGCAGTGACGGACAACCGGATCAACAGTAAAGTCGTATTAAAGAGCGAAACCTCCTTCACATATAATAAGGATGTGGAAGCAGTAAAACAGGCGGTTCTTGACAATGTGATCGACTGGGAAAATTCCGAGCTTCCGGAGCGGGATACACTGTCTGTTGACGATTTCACCTTTTCCTACAATGCGAGACTTTCTCTTCTGGACGGTTTGAGCAGCGAGCTCGGTGACAGCTTTGCTGACAAATTCCTGAACGGAGAAGGAATCAGGGACGATGTTCCGTTTGAAGGAAAAAGCTATGAACTCGGAGGAAAGGTTCTCGGAAGCTTCCCGCAGATCGGCGCAGGCGAGCAGAAGATCAAAGTGACCTTCAAGGGAAATTCGGAGTATCGCGCAAGTGAAGAAGCTGAGGGCAGCGTGACCATAAACAAAGCAAATGTGAAGGTCAGCGTCAACAGCGCCAGCAGATATGTGAGCGAGGCTGTGAAGGGCAGAGAGCTTGTCTCCACAGATCCGGAGGATCAGTTCAACCTGTATATCATCTACGCCGGAATCACCAGCAATGTGACTACAGGCGTTTATCTGGAGCTCCCGGAACAGTATACCTCCAACAGCACTGTCATCAAGATCGTAGATAAGGCGCTGGAAAGCTTAAATCAGCCAACCCTGACAGAAATGCTGCAGAACGGTATCACGGTCGGTGAGCTTAGAAAGCTTTTAAATGCCAGTGAAGTGATCGATGTGCTTGAGAAGATCGGTGTGGATACCGGTGCTCTGGGACAGGTCATCAAGGTGATTAACAAGCTTCCGTCCATCGCTGATAATCTCCGGATCAGTATCGGTGCCCCGAATCATGCCGGAATTTACAGCGTGACAGCAGTCACCGACAACAAGAACTACAATACGGGTGTCGGCACCGGCGCTCTTGTCTTAAAGGCTGACAAGGCAAAGCTTGTATGGAACCAGAGTATCGGCAAAAAGATCTCCGCAGCGGAAGCGGCGGGTGCTGATTTTGGCGCACATCTCGAGATTGGCGGGGAGAGAGTTGGCGACCAGTCCAGCGTCAGCGTGCTCTACTCTGGATTTACAAGTAAATGGAGAGCATACTCCAGCACAACAACCCCGCCGACTGAGCCGGGGCGTTACACGATGACCGTAGTCGTTCTCGGCGGCAATTACCTTGCCTCACCGATCAACCGATCGTTCCAGATCACAAAATAAATTAAGAAAAGAAATTGGAAACCAGCTGATGAAAATCGCAGAGTCCAGGTGATGGCTGTTATTTATAACAGGCGTGATCAGATCAGGCAACTGACCAATATGGATTTAGAATAATAAGAATTATAAAACAACGAAGTGGACAGCCCCAACAGGAACTGCCCACTTCTTTTGTTATCCGAATATTTCTTTTAATTAGTACAGCTTCGCACCAGCCGGGATATGGTTGTCAACCATGAGAAGGTTTAATTTCTCCTCGCCCTCTTCAGTATGGATTGCACTAAGCAGCATACCGCAGGAATCGATTCCCATCATGGCTCTCGGCGGAAGGTTTGTGATCGCGATCAGGGTCTTTCCGACAAGCTCTTCCGGCTCGTAGAAAGCATGGATACCGCTTAAGATCGTGCGGTCTGTGCCGGTTCCGTCATCGAGTGTGAACTGAAGGAGCTTTTTGCTCTTCTTGACTGCTTCGCAGGCTTTTACCTTAACAGCGCGGAAATCGCACTTGCTGAATGTCTCGAAATCAACATAATCAGCGAACATCGGCTCGATCACAACTTTGGAGAAGTCGATGACTTCCGGAGCTGCGTTCTCGGATGTCTTAACGACCGGTTTCTCAGACTTCTTTGTGTCTAAGGACTTCATTGTCGGGAAGAGCAGTACGTCACGGATCGCCGGGGAGTTTGTAAATAACATAACAAGACGGTCGATACCGTATCCGATACCACCGGTCGGCGGCATACCGATCTCAAGGGCATTTAAGAAGTCCTCATCTGTTGTGTTTGCCTCGTCATCACCGGCAGCAAGAGCAGCCTCCTGTGCTTTGAAACGCTCTCTCTGGTCGATCGGGTCGTTTAACTCGGAGTATGCGTTACACATCTCACGGGCATAGATGTAGAGCTCGAAACGCTCAACCTGCTCCGGATGATCCGGTTTCTTCTTGGTAAGCGGGGAGATCTCGATCGGATGGTCTGTGATGAAGGTCGGCTGGATCAGGTGCTCCTCAACGAACTCCTCGAAGAAGAGGTTGATGATGTCGCCGCGAACGTGACGATCTTCGTAGTGAACGCCCTTCTCATCCGCTAATTTCTTTGCTTCCTCAGTTGTCGTGATCTCGTTGAAATCAATACCGGTGTATTTCTTGATCGCATCGATCATGGTCAGGCGCTCGAACGGCTTTCCAAGGTCGATCTCAACATCCGCATACGGGATCGTTGTGGATCCGCAGATCTGCTCTGCGATATGACGGAACATGTTCTCGGTGAGGTCCATCATTCCCTTGTAGTCTGTATATGCCTGGTATAACTCCATCAGAGTGAATTCCGGGTTGTGTCTTGTGTCAAGACCTTCGTTGCGGAATACACGGCCGATCTCGTAAACGCGCTCCATACCGCCGACGATGAGTCTCTTTAAATAGAGCTCGAGGGAGATACGAAGTTTAACGTCCTCGTCAAGTGCATTGTAGTGTGTCTCGAACGGTCTTGCAGCAGCACCGCCGGCATTTGCAACGAGCATCGGAGTCTCAACCTCGAGGAATCCGAGGTTATCTAAATATCTGCGGATGCAGCTGATGATCTTGGAACGCATAACGAATGTCTTCTTTACGTCCTCGTTCATGATCAGGTCCACATATCTCTGACGGTAACGGGTATCCGTGTTTGTCAGACCATGGTATTTCTCCGGAAGGATCTGTAAGCTCTTGGAGAGCAGAGTTACGGAATGGGCATGAACAGAGATTTCGCCCATCTTTGTTGTGAATACAAAGCCTTTGATGCCGACGATATCGCCGATATCCATCTTCTTGAAGTCTTTGTAGGAATCGTCACCGAGCTCATCACGGGATACATAGCACTGGATGTTGCCCTTGAGGTCCTGGACGTTGCAGAAGGAAGCTTTACCCATCACACGCTTGGACATGATACGTCCGGCGATGGAAACTTCCTTTCCGTCATATTCTGCGTAATTGTCTTTGATATCTGCGCTGTGAGTATCCTGATCATACTTTGTGATCTGGAACGGGTCCTTGCCCTCTGCCTGTAACTCAGCAAGCTTCTCGCGGCGCACCTTTAAGAGCTGGTGGATATCCTGCTCTTTTGCATTTGCATTCTTGTTCTGATTCTGCTGTTCAGCCACTTTTCTTTTCTCCTTTAGTCTACTCTCTTAATATCAAGTACCTTGTACTGAATGATTCCGGACTGTGTTTCAACGTCAACAACATCGCCAACGCGTTTGCCGATCAGCGCGTGTCCGACCGGGGACTCATTGGAGATCTTGTTCTCAAGGCTGTTTGCCTCTGTGGAACCAACGAGCTTGAATTCCATCTCCTCATCGAAATCAACATCGTAAACTTTTACGATACATCCAACATTGATCTTATCAAGGTTTACCTCGTCCTCAACGACAACCTCTGCGTTCTTTAACAGTTTCTCGAGCTCTTCGATTCTTAACTCAATATCTCTCTGCTCATCTTTCGCAGCATCGTACTCGGCATTCTCGGATAAGTCTCCCTGTTCTCTTGCCTCTTTGATCTTCTGGGCAATCTCACGACGGCGGTTTACTTTCAGATCCTGAAGCTCATCCTCGTATTTTTTCAGTCCTGCATAAGTTAAAATATGTTTCTTATCAGCCATGACGTCTTACCTTTCTTATTGTTTCGGGGCAGAATGACCCTTTATAATTTTTAGCTTTACATTCTCTGTATTATAGCGTGTAGAATTGGGATTGTCAAGAAGCCGAAAGCCTTAGTTTTGGTGGATTTTTGCGGATTTTCGCGGGGATGTGACAGAAAGTGCGGGGGAAGTGTATTTATTATAGAAAGAACGCGGAGACCCTGTACAGTAACGAAAGAGCAGTTCGACAAAGTAGATTTGTTGATTTATAGCGACAGATGCTTTATACTTATGATAATAAACAGGAATATAAAAGAGCATTTCTGCAAGAATTGGGAATAAAAGTAAGCGCAGAGCTTTTTATTTTAGTGGAAGATGAGGAAAAAAAGATGGTAACAGGAGAACTGAAAAATAAAATAGACAGTTTATGGGAGATATTCTGGACAGGCGGTCTGACGAATCCGCTGGAGGTAATCGAGCAGATGACGTATCTGATGTTCATCCGGGATCTGGATGATGCGGATAATACTCATGCAAAGGAAGCAGCGATGCTCGGAATTCCTTATAAGAGTATTTTTGCGGGACAAGTGCAGATTGGTGAGCGGATGGTTGATGGAAATCAGTTAAAATGGAGTGTGTTCCATGATTTCCCGGCGGAAAAGATGTATGCAAACATGCAGGAACTTGTATTTCCGTTCATGAAAAATCTTCATGGAAATAAAGAAAGCGCCTATTCAAAGTACATGGGAGACGCGATCTTCAAAGTTCCGACACCGCTTATGCTGGATAAGATTGTGAATGCGCTGGATGGTGTTTACGAACAGATGGAACAGCTAAAGAAGGCGGATACCAGGGGCGATGTCTACGAATATTTATTATCAAAACTTGCAACAGCAGGTGTAAACGGACAGTTCCGGACTCCGAGACACATTATCAGGATGATCGTCGACATGATGCAGCCAAAGCCGGATGATGTGATCTGCGACCCGGCCTGCGGTACATCAGGATTTTTAGTGACTGCCAGCGAGTATCTGCGGGAAAACTGCAAAAAAGAAGTCTTATTTGATAAGGCGAACAAAGATCATTATATGAATCATATGTTCCATGGTTACGATATGGACCGTACGATGCTTAGAATCGGTGCCATGAACATGATGACGCATGGTGTGGAAAATCCATCGATCGAGTATCGTGACAGCCTGAGTGATCAGAATCCGGACAAAGAGAAGTACAGCCTGATTCTTGCCAACCCGCCGTTTAAAGGCAGTCTGGACTACGATATCGTATCGGCGGATCTTTTAAAGGTATGTAAAACAAAGAAAACAGAGCTGCTGTTCCTGACCCTTTTCTTAAGAATGCTGAAAATCGGTGGCCGGTGCGCCTGCATCGTCCCGGATGGCGTATTATTCGGATCATCGACCGCACACAAGGCGATCCGGAAAGAACTGATTGAGAACAACCGCCTGGAAGCCGTCATCTCCATGCCGTCCGGTGTGTTTAAACCGTATGCGGGAGTTTCCACTGCAATCCTGATCTTTACAAAGACTGGTCATGGCGGCACTGATAAAGTCTGGTTTTACGACATGAAAGCAGATGGACTCAGTCTTGACGATAAGAGAAGTGAAATTTCTGAGAATGATATTCCGGACATCATTGAGCGATTCCATCATCTTGAAAAGGAGACGGACCGTGAACGCACCGAGCAGAGCTTTTTCGTCCAGAAGGAAGAAATTGTGGAGAACGATTACGACCTCTCCATCAATAAATATAAGAAGATCGAGTATGTTCCGGTAGAATATCCATCCACGCTGGAGATCATGACCGAGCTTCGGGAGCTGGAGATGAAGATCGGGGAAGAGATGGATGAGTTGGAAAGGCTGCTGGGGTTGTAGAAGATGATGGAGAGAGAATATGGAATTGGAAAATTTTCGGAGAGAGGAAATGGACAATTCGGGTTTGTGGGGATGAGTGGATGGAACATAAAAAATTAGGAGATATAGCTACGTATATAAATGGTTATGCTTTTAAACCACAGGATAGGGGAGAAAAAGGCCTGCCAATTATACGGATACAAGATTTAACCGGAAATGCTTATGATGTAGGATTTTATGATGGAGATTATCCAGAACGTATAGAGATAAATGATGGTGACATTCTTATTTCCTGGTCAGCCAGTTTAGGAGTGTACATTTGGGACAAAGGGAAAGCACTGCTTAATCAACATATTTTTAAGGTTGTGTTTGATAAAATTAAGGTTGATAAACGATATTTTGTTTTTGCGGTCCAGTATAAACTGAAAGAGATGGAACTAAAAACTCATGGTGCAACTATGAAACATATTGTTAAGAAAGATTTTGACAATACATTGATACCGTTTCCTTCAATTAAAGATCAAATTGAAATAGCAAATATCATTTCAAAGGCTTCAGAAATTATTTCCCTTCGACAGGAGCAGCTTGAAAAACTTGAAGAGTTGATCAGAGCCCGATTTGTCGAGATGTTTGGGGATGAAAATAATTCTAAAAATTGGAATGTTGTAAATGTTGAAGATGTTGCAGATGTCCAAGTTGGTGTTGTTATAAAGCCATCCCAGTATTATACAGATGAAAGTGAAGGCGTAAGAGCTTTTCGCTCTCTTAATATAGGTGCGGGATTTATTAAAGATATTGATTGGGTATATTTTACTAAAGAAGGACATCTGAAGAATTCAAAATCTATTCTTAAAGAGAATGATTTGTTAATAGTAAGGTCTGGTGCACCCGGTACCGCCTGTGTTGTTACAGAAGAATATGCGGGATGTAATGCAGTTGATATTATAATTGCTCATCCAGATTGTGAAAAAGTAAATCCTTATTATTTATGTACCTTTACAAATATGCCACATGGAAAAAAACAGATAGATGAAGGGATTGGCGGGGCAGCGCAACAGCATTTCAATGTTGGAAAATATAATAAATTACAATTGATGTTGCCGCCAAAGACGTTGCAAGATGAGTTCGGTGATTTTATCAATCAAGTCGACAAATCAAAAGATTCTGTACAAAAGGCACTTGATGAGGCGCAGCTTCTGTTTGACAGCCTGATGCAGCAGTATTTCGGATAAATTTGATTAACAGAAGGTAGATGTATGGGAAAATCGCAGGAATGGAAACTGGCTTTAGATCAATATATCCGGCAGGGAGATTCAGGGCTGGCTGAAAAAAGTGCTGCATGGCAGACTGCAATCGGTTTGCAGGATGTGGATGGATTAAAGATCTCAGAATATTTGTTGAAAATTGCTAAAGAACATATCGAAGGCAGGATTGACATGAATGCGGTGAAAACACGGATTCAGATATACTATGAAAAACGGAAAGGACACCTTACCGATGCCGAAGAGAGGACACGGGAGGCAGACCTCGTTTCGCTACACATTGTGGAATTATTGGGAGAGAAAACATTTCAGCTTTTACCTGCATTTTATATCAACATTCATAAACGTTTATTTACAGGGGTATTCCCGCATGCAGGGCGGCTGCGCAGCTACAATATCACAAAAGATGAGTGGATTTTAAACGGGAAAACCGTTTATTACGCTTCTTATAATGAAATACAGGCTGCATTGGATTACGATTTTTCACAGGAAAAACAGTTCCCGTATGAAACAGTTTCAGTTGCAGATGCAATGAAACATATTGCGGCATTTACATCCGGAATCTGGCAGATTCATCCATTTGGTGAGGGAAACACCCGTACCACAGCAATTTTTGTTATTCAATATCTGAAGGCATTTGGATTACGGGTCAACAGTGATGTATTTGCAGAGCATTCATGGTATTTTCGAAATGCGCTGGTTCGATCCAATTATAATAATTTTCAGTTGGGGATTCATGCAACAACAAAATATCTGGAACAGTTTTTCGAAAATCTGTTGATGAATATGAATCATGAATTAAAGAACCGCTATTTGCGTGTGGATTATCGGGATGATAGGATGATTCAAAGTGAGAATGCGGAGAGTTCAAAGTGCATAGATAATATTTTGAATTGCACTTTGGAAGAGATGGCTGTAATGAAGGTCATCGAAGAGAATCCGCGAATCACTCAAAAAGCTTTGGCTGCTGCATTGGGAAAATCAGAGCGCACGATCAAGACAAGAATGGGGTCTTTAAAGCAAAAAGGACTGATTCAAAGGAAAAATGGAAAGCGCAATGGGGATTGGGAAATATTGACCCGATCATAACTGTGAGGTATGAAACAGTTGCACCGGATTAAAAATATATGGCATTTGCAGGAGTAGGATGTTGGTATACAAAGGAAGGAGTATACCGATATGGAAGAAAAACTTGTAAACATCTTAAATCAGATGGCAGAATACCTGAATATTTCACAGATGAAGAAACTGCAGGAGGTTCTGTTGAAAAATCTGGCACAGCCGGAAACAACTAAAGTAGAGACTACGAATGATACCTACTTGCAGATGTTCCTGGATGCAAAGAAAATCGAAGGATGTTCCGAGAGAACGCTTCAATATTACCGTGTCACCGTAGAGAAAATGTTTCAGATGCTAAAGACGCCGGTCAGAAAGATTACAACGGAAGAGATCCGGACATATCTTTCGGAATATCAAAAGATCAATAACTGTGGGAAATCCACAATCGATAACATTCGGCGGAACATTTCAAGCTTTTTCTCATGGCTGGAAGAAGAGGATTATGTCCTGAAGAGCCCAATGCGTCGGATCCACAAAATCAAGACGAAACAGCAGGTGAAGGAAGTGATTTCCGACGAGGGGATTGAGCAGCTGCGGGATCATTGCTGTTGTGTCCGGGACCTGGCGATCATTGATCTGCTGTACTCAACGGGAATCCGTGTCGGGGAACTGGTAAATCTGAACATTAAAGATGTGGATTTTGAAGCCAGAGAATGTGTGGTGTTCGGAAAAGGTGATAAGGAGCGCAAAGTATACTTTGACGCGAAGGCAAAGCTGCATCTGCAAAATTATTTAAACAGCCGTTCTGATGACAACCCGGCATTGTTTGTAACACTGGATGCACCTCATGCCCGCTTAAAGATCAGTGGTGTCGAGATCAGACTGCGGAGACTCGGAAAAAAGATCAATCTGACAAGAATTCATCCCCACAAATTCCGCCGTACCATGGCGACTCGTGCAATCGACAAAGGAATGCCGATTGAGCAGGTCCAGAAGATTCTCGGTCATTCACAGATTGATACCACGATGCAGTACGCTATGGTCAACCAGTTAAATGTAAAAACATCCCATCAGAAGTACATTGCCTGATCAAGTTCGGGTTTGTGGGGATGAGGTAGATGGAGAAAGTAAGATTAGGAGATTACATCGAGGAATATTCAGTTAGAAACAAAAACGATGAAAATCTTCCAGTATATAGTGTTACCAATACTCAAGGATTTTGTAGGGACTACTTTGGAAAAGAAGTGGCAAGTAAAGACAAGACTACCTATAAAATAGTTCCTAAAGGTTGTTTTGCATATAATCCTTCAAGAATAAATGTAGGTTCGGTAGACTGGCAGCGAAAAGAAGAAAGAGTTATTGTAAGCCCATTATATAATGTGTTTGCCGTATCTGAGAGATTACGGCAGCAATATTTGTATTATTATTTGAAAAGCAATTTTGCTTTACAACGTATTAGATCAGTTGCAACTGGTAGTGTTCGTGATAATCTGAAATTGGAAATGTTAAAAGAATTTCCAATATGGCTTCCTAGTGTAGAAGAACAGGATGCCATTGTAAAGAAATTGGATATTGTAAATGAGGTTATCAATTTTCGCCGTCAAGAGATATTAAAATTAGAAAATTTGGCGCAAGCCCGATTTGTCGAGCTATTTGGTGATGTGAAAATCAATCAGCATAACTACAAAAAGATTAAAATTAAACAGGTACTGAAAAGTTGTGAAGCTGGGTGGAGTGGAAATGGCACGCAAAGAGTAAAAAAAGATGATGAAATTGCAGTTCTTAAAGTGAGTGCTGTTACAAAAGGCTATTTTATCCCAGAAGAATGTAAAGTATTGGATGATCAGGAAAATATTAAAAAGTATGTGACTCCAGAAAAGGGTGATTTGTTATTTAGCAGGGCAAACACGAGAGAAATGGTAGGCGCTACAGCGATAGTTAGAGAAGATTATCCAACGTTGATCTTGCCAGATAAATTATGGAAAATTCGATTCAACGATAGTGCTAATGTTTTTTATATGAAATATGTTTTAAGCAGTAAATCGATAAGAAATGAGTTTTCAGCTTCTTCTACGGGAACAAGTGGATCGATGTTTAATGTTTCAATGGATAAGTTTAAAGAAATAGAGATTCCGATTGCCCCAATAGAGCTCCAAAACCAATTTGCAGATTTCGTCCAAGCAATCGACAAATCAAAATTGCCATTACCTTTGCAAACGCACACTTGTCAACCCAATACCAGTTAATATTTGACTATTTCATGCAAAATTCATAGAAAGGACGCTGCTTATGCCTAAAATGACAGTTTATTACGGCGGCTACATGCCGGTGAAGGAACTGGAAATTCGGATCGGGAGAAATACGAAGGACTTTGGACCGGGATTTCATTAATTTCTGCACAGAAAATGCATTAAAGTGTTTGGAATATAGAGATTATGAGGTGATTCAATAATGCAGGAAACAGGGCGAGAACCGCAGAAAGACAACGATCTCTTTTTTACATGCAGTTTGATCGATTATATTGCCAGGAAGACAACAAACAAAAGAGCAGATGTTGTAAACGCATTAGGGAAAAAACGTCTGGAAAAGATTTATGATCTTGCGGATGTCTATCATTGTGATAACATAGACCGTGTCAGCGATGATTTCATTGCGGAGTCAGGTATCAAAAAAGGCAGTTTTGATAATGTAGGAGATTGTCAGTATACAATTCCGACTTACTGGGAAATTGGAAAAGTTTATAAAAGGCTGATCAAGAAGGTTGCGGAAAACGAAAAAATCAGTGTGATCGATGCACTGATGCAGGTTTATAATTCTTTTATCAGCCCGAAAATTGATGACTATAACAGCAGTGTTTACTATGAAAATCCATCGTACATTTTTGAAAGCTACAGAGAAAAGAAAATCTTGTAATGATTCAATCAGTCTGTGCACGTGCTGTACGGACGGTAATAAAAAAGTCATACACCCGAACAGGAGGTGTCATCATGACGAACTTTGATTTTTTAAAGGATGAACCAAAATTCAAAAGTTTTGCCGATACAGCGATCGCAGCGGAGCGGATTTTTTCCATTGATGAGTCTGCATCTGTTTTAAACTGCCGTCGGGCGATGGAATTTGCAATCAAGTGGATGTATTCGGTTGACAGCTCGCTGACGAAAACATGGGATGACAAGCTGGTCAGCCTGATGAGTGCGGAAGATTTCCGGGATCTTGTGGATAATGATTTATGGCAGCGGTTGGATTTTATCCGGAAAATGGGAAATACAGCGGCTCATACAGGAAAACGGGTATCGAAGGAGCAGGCGGCGCTGTGTCTGGAAAATCTGTTTGTTTTCATGGATTATGTAGCGTATTGCTATGCGGACCAATATTCAGAACGGGCATTTGATGAAAAACTGCTGGGTAAGACAGAGACGAAACCAGTCGCTATAAAGCCGCAGACACCGGAGATCGACCTGGAAACACTGATCAAAGAAAACCAGGCGTTAAAGGCAGAGCTGACGGCACGAAGAGAAGAGCAGCAGCCGACCTATGTGCCGAAACCGCTTGATATTTCGGAATATAAGACAAGAAAACTTTACATCGATGCCATGCTGGAGGATGCCGGTTGGATCGAGGGGAAAAACTGGCTGAATGAAGTGGAAATCCCGGGAATGCCGAATAAGAGCGAGACTGGATTTGCAGATTATGTTCTCTATGGGGATGATGGAAAGGCGCTTGCGATCATCGAGGCAAAGCGGACCTGTGTGGATGTGAGCAAGGGACGGCAGCAGGCGAAATTATACGCGGATCTGATCGAAAAACAGCAGGGAAGAAGACCTGTGGTATTCCTGACAAATGGATTCGAAACGCGGATTTCGGATAACCAGTATCCGGAGCGGAAGGTTGCTTCCATCTATTCAAAGCGTGATCTGGAAAAACTGTTCAATCTGCAGTCCATGCGTACCGGCTTGACGAATATTTTTGTCGATAAAAAGATTGCCGGGCGCTATTATCAGGAGGCAGCGGTGAAAGCAGTCTGCGATAGCTTTGATCGGAAAAATCGCAGGAAAGCGCTACTTGTCATGGCAACCGGTTCCGGAAAGACGAGAACCGTGATCGCGCTTGTCAAAATCCTTCTGAATCATGGATGGATCAAAAATGTACTGTTTCTTGCAGACCGGAACAGCCTGGTAACACAGGCGAAAAGAAGTTTTGCCAATCTTCTGCCGGATTTTTCCGTCACGAATCTCTGCGAAGAGAAAGATAATTATGGCGCGCATTGTGTCTTTTCCACCTACCAGACGATGATGAACTGCATTGATATGGTTCAGGATGAAGATGGAAAATTGTTTACATGCGGACATTTTGACCTTGTGATCTGTGATGAGGCACATCGATCCATTTACAATAAATACCGGGATATTTTCAATTATTTTGATGCCCCGCTTGTCGGACTTACCGCAACTCCGAAGGATGAGATCGATAAGAATACATATGAAATCTTTGAATTGGAAAGTGGTGTGCCGACATATGGATATGAGCTGGCGCAGGCGGTAAAAGATGGTTATCTTGTGGATTTTATGTCGATCGAGACGAGGTTAAAATTTATCGAAAATGGGATTGTCTACGATGAACTTTCTGAGGAGGATAAGCAGGAGTACGAGGAGACTTTTGAGACAGAAGATGGAAATCTTCCGGAGCAGATCAATTCTTCGGCACTTAATGACTGGGTGTTTAATGAAGATACGATCCGTGAAGTCTTGAATATTTTGATGACAAATGGGCTTCGCGTGGATTATGGGAATAAGATCGGAAAGACGATCATTTTTGCGAAGAACCACCGGCATGCAGAGAAAATTCTTGAGGTGTTTGGAAAAGAATATCCACACTTGAAAGACTATGCAAAAGTGATAGATAATTATCTGAACTATGCGCAGAGTGCGATCGATGAATTTTCAGATCCAAAGAAAATGCCGCAGATCGCGATATCGGTTGATATGCTGGATACTGGAATTGATGTTCCGGAGGTCTTAAACCTTGTATTCTTCAAAAAAGTTATGAGTAAGGCAAAATTCTGGCAGATGATCGGACGCGGAACGAGACTTTGTCCGGGACTTATGGATGGTGCAGATAAGGACAAGTTTTATATCTTTGATTTTTGTGGGAATTTTGAATTTTTCCGGATGAACAAAGGAAAATCGACAGCGAATACGATTGCGGTTCAGGGGGCGATTTTTCAGCTGAAATTCGAAATGTCGTACAAGCTTCAGGATCTCGCATATCAGACAGAACAACTAAAAAAATTCCGCAGTTCGCTTATTGAAGATATGACCGGAAAGGTGCGCGAGCTGAATCGGGATAATTTTGCAGTCCGTCAGCATTTAAAATACGTGGAACTGTATTCATCAGGAGAGAACTATCAGGCGCTGACTTATGCGGATACTTTGGTAGCTCGGGATGAACTGGCACCGTTGATTGAACCGGAAAAAGATGATGCGCAGGCGCTCCGTTTTGATGCACTGATGTACGGAATTGAGCTGGCGTATCTGGCCGGAAAGAAATATTCCAGGGGGAAACATGATCTTATAAAACGAGCAAGGGGTCTTACAAAGGTTGCAAATATTCCGGAGATTACAAAACAGGCACCGTTGATTGAGCAGATCCTCCATACAGATTATCTGGATCGTGCGGATGTCAATGATTTTGAAAAAATACGGAAAAATCTGCGTGATCTCGTGAAGTACATTCCGAAAGAGTATATCATTTATGAGACGAATATGGATGATGAAGTTTTATCTACGGAGTGGAACGAATCGGAGCTCGAAAATGATGATCTGAAAAATTATAAGGCAAAGGCGGAGTTCTATATCCGGGAACATCAGAATGAATCAGTGATTGCGAAGCTGAAAGGAAATATCCCGCTGAATTCCGAAGATGTGAAGGAGCTGGAAAAGATCCTCTGGAGTGATCTCGGAACGAAGGCAGATTATGAGGCGGAGTATGGGGAAAAGCCACTCGGTGAGTTTGTACGGGGAATCGTCGGTCTCGATATGAATGCGGCGAAACAGGCGTTTTCAGAATATCTGGACAGCACCAACCTTGACAGCCGGCAGATCTATTTTGTGAACCAGATTGTGGAATATATTGTCCAGAATGGAATGATGAAGGATCTGTCTGTTCTTCAGGATTCCCCGTTTACAGATCAGGGAAGTATTGTGGATGTCTTCACAGATCTGTCTGTATGGATGGGGATCCGGAAGGTGATCGACCAGGTGAATGCGAATGCGGCGGCATGATGTTATTCCTCATGAAACAGTTTCCGCCGAACGTCTTCTTTTATCTTGACAAGTAACCGTTCGGTTGCTATAATACAAAGTAACCGAACGGTTACAAAAACAAGAAATCAGGTCATGACCGGAAAGACGGAAGAGCCAGACGCTAAGACGCAGTGCTGATTGAAAAATTCAATCTCGCATTGTGTCTTTTGTTTTTCAATGGGTTCACTCGCAAAGATTGCTGCATTCTGCCGATAGGGCGTTTTTGAGATCTATAACAAAAATTTTTGTCGCAGATCAGCTTTTATCCGATCATGCTAACACAGTTCCTTCCGGGAATGCTCCGCGGAATACGCGGCGTACAAGCGGTCCTGCAACGAGGAGCTGGAACGGAAGAGCCATGATAAAGTTCTTCGGAATGTTTGTCAGCCAGATGATCAGGAGCAGATTGAAGTTTCCGCTCTTTACACATCCCTCAAGAGCTCCGTACATGGACATGATGATCACCATCGGAACGACCATGGAGCAGGAAACTGCGATCACTTTGTGTAATACCGGGCTTTCCGGCTTAACGAGAAAACGGAATGCGAATCCCTTTGCCGGGCCTGATACGACGAACCAGTCCATGCACATCGCAAACACGTAGGCGATCGGGAAACCGATCCATGCTTCGCGGATCGTGGTCAGGTTCAGAGCTCCCATGTGAAGGGTTACATTGTAGATGCTCATCCAGAGCACCATAGTAAAGCACATTAATACGGTGTAGATCAGACTTTCTCTTTTATTTTTTGGCATACTTTTTCTCCTTTTTGTGAAATTGTGTTTTTGGTTATTGTACGTGCCAGCGTACATATTCTTTTTCATGATCGGAAAAGCATATGGAATGTCTTTTCTTCCGGATGCGCTTCTCACTGCAAGGGGCAGAAAAAAAGCAGCGAAGTCAACAAAACTCGTTGCGACTCCACTGCTTTTTGTGTGCATCTCACTGCGTTTCCAATCTCTATGTGAACGCAGTATACAATATTTTTCCGGACTTCGTAAGTCTTTTTTTCCAATTTTTTCATTTTCGGAAACATGCACAAATTGTATACAATATTCTTATATGCTCTTATTCACATTCCCATATGGAGTTTCATGTAATGATTTCCTCACAGAATTTTCACATTTTTTTCGTTGACATTTAATGATGGATGTCTTATGATACTTAGCAAGCTAACAAATTAGTTTGCTAAGTATTTGCTAAGAATAAAATCAATGGAATACGGTCGGAGACGACAGGAACTCTGATTTTGGTTTCACATTTTCTTACGGTCAGAGCGGAGAATGGAAAGAAGCGCTGAAATATGAGGCAGACAAAGATGATAGCGATCACGCTCGGTGCGAGAATGAGCTGCGGCACATTCTTTTTTAAAGGGGGATTTTGATTTATGAAAGAAACTGTTGGCAGAAGTATCGGGATGCTGTCCAATTTGATCCGGAGGCATTTCAGTACCTTTTCTTTTCACGACACTCTGAGCCCCGCGCAGGGAAAAACGCTTCATTTTATTCTGGCGAGAAGCATGGACACGGATGTGTTCCAGAAAGATGTTGAGGAAGAATACAGCCTGCGGCCGCCGACGGCCACAAAAATCTTAAAGGATATGGAAAAGAATGGTCTGATCCGCCGGGAAACGGTTCCCTACGATGCGAGATTAAAGCGGATCGTTGTGACGGAAAAGGGACTCCAGTACCAGGAAATGATCCGGGAGAGTCTGGAGGAGACGGAACGAAGGCTGACCGCGGGGATCACGGAGGATGATCTCGCGACATTTTTCCGCGTCATCAGCCGGATGATCCGGAACATGTCCTGATACAGATTAGTCAGATAAGACTCTGTTCTCTTTCCGGCAGCGGGAGACAGAAGACTTATCTGAAAGGAGAAAGTCCGTTATGAGGACAAAAGGGGGGAAGATACAGCCGGTTCTGCAAGGATACGGACTTGCTGTACCGAACCTTTTGAACTTTTATCATAACAAATCATAATATGGAAACGAGGTAAGATTCATGGTTAAAACACTTTTAAAAAGCGTGCGCCAATATAAACGGGCATCCATCGAGACGCCCGTGTTCGTTGCCATGGAGGTCGTGCTGGAATGTACGATCCCGCTCATCATGTCAAAGCTCATCGATGACATGACGGGAACTTCCATGACGCCGATCTTAAAGTACGGCGTGCTTCTTCTGGTCCTTGCGACCATGTCCTTGTGTTTTGGAGTCCTCTCCGCAAGATCCGCGGCAACAGCCGGATGCGGACTTGCAAAGAACCTCCGGAGAGATCTCTATTTTAAAACCCAGGATTTCGCGTTTGCGGATATCGACAAGTTTTCATCGTCCTCTCTGGTCACGAGAATGACGACCGACGTCACAAACGTCCAGAATGCGTATCAGATGCTCATCCGGATGGCAGTCCGTGCCCCGCTCATGATGATCTTCTCCGTGATCATGAGCATGAGTATCAATGTCCGGATGTCCTTCATCTTCCTGGCACTGATCCCGGTCCTCGCGATCGCGCTGTTCGGCATCTTTTTCTATGTACATCCGATCTTCAAGCGGATCTTTAAGAAGTATGATGCCTTAAACAATTCCGTCCAGGAAAACGTCGGCGGCATCCGTGTTGTAAAATCCTTCGTCCGTGAAGACTACGAGAAGGAAAAGTTCGGAAAAGCCGCAGAGGAAGTCCGGAAAGACTTCACGATGGCAGAGAAGATCCTCGCATTGAACAACCCGCTCATGATGTTCTGCATCTATCTTGCGATGCTTTTAGTAAGCTTCTTTGGAGCGAAGCTCATCATCGGATCCGGCGGAACATCGCTCTCGACCGGTGAACTTTCCTCCCTGATCAGCTATGGCGTCCAGATCCTGTCTTCAATGATGATGCTGTCCATGGTATTTGTTATGTGCAGCATGGCGCAGGAATCCGGCGACCGTATCGCGGAGGTCCTGACACATGAGAGTGTCCTGAGATCTCCGGAAAACGGAGCGAAGGAAGTGAAGGACGGCAGCATCGAGTTTGATCATGTTTCCTTCCGCTATTCCGGAAAGAACAAGAAATATGCGCTCACGGACATCGATCTTGAGATCCCGTCCGGCGCTACGATCGGGATCATCGGAGGAACCGGTTCCTCCAAGACTTCCCTGATCCAGCTGATCCCGCGTCTCTATGACGTCTCGGAAGGTTCGGTCAAAGTCGGTGGACGCGATGTGAGAGAATATGATCTCCAGGCGCTCCGTGACGCGGTGGCCGTCGTTCTCCAGAAGAACGTCCTGTTCTCGGGAACGATCAAAGATAACCTCCGCTGGGGCAACAAGAACGCCACAGACGAGGAGCTGATCCATGCATGCAAGCTTGCGCAGGCGGATGAGTTCGTCACCCAGTTCCCGGCCGGCTATGACACTTACATCGAGCAGGGAGGAACGAACGTCTCCGGCGGCCAGAAGCAGCGTCTCTGTATTGCGAGAGCTCTTTTAAAGAAGCCGAAGATCCTGATCCTCGATGACTCCACCTCTGCGGTCGACACAAAGACCGATGCCCTGATCCGTCAGGCATTTAAGAATGAGCTTCCGGATACCACAAAGATCATCATCGCCCAGCGTGTCTCCTCTGTGCAGGATGCGGACCGCATTCTCGTCATGGACGGCGGACGGATCGTGGAGTCCGGTACGCATGAAGAACTTCTCGCTTTAAACGGAATTTACCGGGAAGTCAATGATTCCCAGACAAAGAGCAAGGAGGCAGAGTGATATGGAAAAACAGAACAATAGGAAAAAAGGCACTTTCGGCCGCCTGCTCCGCTATATCTTCCAGAATTACAGGATCCACCTGATCGTGGTCATCTGCTGCATCATCGTCAGCGCGGCGGCTTCCGTTGTCCAGACGGTATTTTTACAGCGGCTGATCGATACCTGCATCCTTCCGGGCCTGAAATCGGGCATGGAAAGTGTGAAACAGCCGTTCATGCAGACGATTCTCTCCATGCTCACGATCTACGCGTTCGGTGTTGCAGCGGCGTTCACCTACACGCATCTCATGGCGATCGTGACACAGGGAACGTTAAAGCATCTGCGTGTGGACATGTTCGATAAGATGCAGTCCCTGCCGATCAAATATTTTGATACACATGCACACGGCGATATCATGAGTACCTACACGAACGATACGGACGCGATCCGCCAGATGATCGGTCAGTCGCTTCCGATGGTATTCCAGGCATCTTTGACGATCACAGTCATGTTCCTCATGATGATCTACTACAGCGTGTGGATGACGATCCTGGTCTGCCTGTTCTCGGTGCTCATGCTGACGGTCACGAAGAAATTCGGCGGCGCGAGCTCCCGCTATATGATGGAGCAGCAGAAGTCGCTCGCGAAAGAGGAAGGTTTCATCGAGGAGATGATCCAGGGACAGAAGGTCGTAAAGGTGTTCTGTCATGAAGAAGAGTGCAAGAAGGATTTCGACAAGTTAAATGAGAAACTGTTCTCCGACGGAGAACTTGCAAACCGCTATGGTAACTCCCTGATGCCGATCTTAAACAATGTCGGCAACCTGATGTATGTGGTACTCGCGATCGTTGGCGGACTTCTCGTCTACTGCGGAGCGCCGAACTTAAGCCTCGGCGGAAACGGTGTCCTTACGATCGGTATCATCGTCTCGTTCCTCGGAATGGCAAGACAGCTTTCCCAGACGATCGGGCAGGCATCCATGCAGGTTTCCATGGTCGCAATGGGACTCGCAGGAGCTTCCAGAGTGTTCTCTCTGATCGATGAGGAGCCGGAGAAGGATGAAGGTTATGTAACGCTTGTCCGCGCGGAGTGGACTGCGGACGGAACCTTGAAGGAGACAAACGACAAGAACGGCATCTGGGCATGGAAACATCCGCACAAGGCGGACGGAACCGTCACCTACACCCCGTTAAAGGGCGATATCCGGTTGGAGGATGTTGATTTCGGCTACACACCGGAGAAGCTTGTTCTCCATGATATCACTCTTTATGCGAAACCTGGCCAGAAGATCGCGTTTGTAGGTGCGACCGGCGCCGGAAAGACGACGATCACGAACCTGATCAACCGTTTCTACGACATTCCGGACGGAAAGATCCGTTACGACGGCATCAACATCACGAAGATCAGAAAGCCGGATCTTAGAAGATCTCTCGGCGTCGTTTTACAGGATGTCAACCTGTTTACCGGCACGGTCATGGACAACATCCGCTATGGTCGTCTGGACGCCACGGACGAGGAGTGTATGGCGGCAGCGAGACTGGCGAATGCCGATGACTTTATCCAGAGACTGCCGGAGGGCTACAATACGATGCTCACCGGAAATGGTGCGAGCCTTTCCCAGGGTCAGAGACAGCTCATCTCGATCGCGAGAGCAGCCGTTGCGGATCCGCCGGTCATGATCCTCGATGAGGCGACAAGCTCGATCGATACGAGAACGGAGGCACTCGTCCAGGAAGGTATGGACAACCTGATGATGGGACGTACCGTCTTTGTTATCGCGCACCGTCTTTCCACGGTCCGCAACAGTAAGGCGATCATGGTTCTCGACCACGGTCACATCATCGAGCGCGGCGACCATGAGACGCTGATCGCGCAGAAGGGCGTGTATTATCAGCTTTATACAGGTGCGTTTGAGCTGGAGTAATGGCTGCGGTCTGGTCATACAGTAATTTGTGAATATAACAAGTGAAAACACGCTTCGCGTAAATAAAAATCCCCCTCTAACTTCTGCAGTGTGCCCGGAAATCCGGGTGTGCGGGCAGGAGTGGGAGGGGGATTTTTTATGCCGTCTGTTCTTTTTCTGTCAGAAATGATACAAATCGGAAATGACGGTCGAGGACGTTTCCAATCAGACCGATCACTTTTCCCATGGTAAAGGCAGCAAGGATCGTTCCGATCCCGAGGCCTTTGATGTGGCCGAGGAAGAGGAAGGTCAGTCCGGCAGTCACGGCGAGGCAGGTCACGTCGAAGGTGATCTTGACTCTGGAGTAGGGTACTTTGAGGATCTCAGCTGTTTCACGCGGGAACAGGTCGGTCGGGATGATCGGGAGTCCGCAGCGGTTGGAGAGTGCAATTCCGATGCAGAGGACGACATAGCTCACGATAAAGTAACAGATCTGATATCCGAGTCCCATTGGAAGACCGGCAAGGGCAGTTTTGTAGACATCCAGCATCTTGCTGAAGGCAAAGCCGACTACGAAGCTGAAGAGATAGGTTGGAACGAATTTTTTTCGAAGGACCATCAGGACAGCCACGAGTGTGCCCTGAAAGATGTAGGTCCAGGTGCCGAGTGTCATTCGTGGGAATGATTCGGAGAAGGCGTATGGTACACTGGAGATTGCCGAGATTCCGGCGCCGGAGTCGAGCATCAGGACTACGCCGAAGCTGTTGATGAGGACAACGATCAAGAGGGCAAGTTCACCTCGCCAGATCGGGCGGGTGTCGTTTTGGTTTTTTGTATTCATTTGTGTATGTCTCCTGTTAGTCGATGTTTCTGTGAGGTGCAGAACGGTTATTATTGTAGCGCGGGGGTGGGGAATGTACAAGAGGGAGTTTTTTGCTGTCCATTGCCCGAAAAAAGTTGCCGGAGACAGGCTAACATCCGAAAAAAATGTAGGAAAGAGTGAGCTAACATCCGAAAAAATGTGGTACAGCACGACTTTAACGTCCGTAAAAATTTAGAATAGAACGAATTTACGTCCGAAAAAATGTAATATAACGCATATTTACATCCGTAAAAGTATTGATCTCTATGGATTCTTTTTATTCCATGTAGGAGTACGGTTTTACCGGCGGCTGGTCTGCCTTGTGTTCCCCGATGATTTTTTCCATCCAGATCATGTCGTACCAGCGGTTGAATTTATAGCCGCAGTTTTCGAAGGTACCACAGAGGTGGAAGCCGAGATGTTCGTGGAACTGGGCACTGTTTTTGTTGAGATATTCGTCCTCTACTTTGGGGTAGCCGATGCAGGCATAAAGATTCAGAATGCCCATGGTTTTCAGGCGGTCGGCGAGGGCTTCGTAGAGTTTTCGGCCGAGACCGCATTTTTTGGCGTTATGGTCCAGGTAGATCGTGAGTTCGCAGGCCCAATCGTAGGCAGCGCGGCCAACGAAGGGACCTGCATAGGAGTAGCCTTCGATTTTTCCGTTTCGCTCGATCACGAGATATGGATATTTTTTCATGGTGTTGCGCATCCGGTTTTCGAATTCTTCGAGAGAGGGGACTTCGTATTCGAATGTGATCACGGTGTTTTCTACATAATAGGTATAGATTTCCAGGATGCGTGGGGCATCTTCAAGTTTTGCGTTTCGGATATTGATGGAATCCATGGGGGACCTCCTTTTTGAAAAAACTGCTGTAACAGGAGTTATTATAGCACCGGAAAAAGGAGATGAAAACAGGTGTTTTGTCGCGGAACGATATCCTGCAATCATCGTCGGAAAACGTTTTTACCCCGTAAGTCTTGTAAATGACCAATTGCGGCGTCTGGATGATCCGCCTGCCAAATAGAAAGAATTTCAAGCATATTTTGCAGCTGCGCCGGACATGCCAATTGACAACTCCCAAATGCCAGAGTTACAATAACTGTAATGCATAAAACGGCGGTTATCCATAACATATAGGACAGCCGCAGGTAAGGGGAACAAAATGGATTTTACAAGTTTATTTAATATGCAGGGCATGATGTTCTGCGTTCTGGCGCTCGGATGGTATCTGAGGAAAAAAGGGATGATCGATAAGAGTGGAAAGGCGCTTTTGAGCAATCTTGTCATGAACGTGACACTTCCTGCGAGTATCATCAAATCGTTCCAGATGGAATTCAGCATGGATATCTTAAAACTGACCCTGGAAGTGATCGTGATCTCATTTCTGATCCAGATCATCTCGAACGGGCTCAGCCGCGTCCTCTATCCGGGATGGAATGAAGAGAGCCGGAAGGTTCTTCAGTACGCGACGATCGTCTCGAATGCCGGGATCCTCGGAAATGCGATTGCGGAAGGAATCTTCGGAGACCTTGGGATCATGTACGCCGCAGTCTATACGATCCCGACGAGGATCTTCATGTGGTCGGTAGGACTCACTTACTTTACGGAGGCGCCGACGAAAAAAGAACTTGTGAAAAAGGTGCTGACCCATCCGTGCATCATCGCGATCTTTACCGGAATGGTGCTTCTCATCTCGCAGTTTCAGCTTCCGGGATTTGTAAACCAGACAGTCCGGACGATCGCCGGAGCTAATACGTTCTGCGCGATGCTGCTCATCGGATGCACACTGGCGGAGGTGCCGTTTAAAGAGGTGTTCTCAAAAGAAGTTTACTATTATACATTCATTCGCCTGTTCCTGATCCCGGTCATCGTCCTTGCAGGATGCCGGTTGTTCCGGATCGACTCGCTGATCACAGCGGTCTGCGTGATCCTCTCCGCGATGCCGGCGGCGAGCACGAGTGTAGTCCTTGCGGTCAAATATGGAAAAGACGACCGCCTGGCAACGAAGATCGTTGTCTTTTCCACGGTCGTCTCATTGATCACACTTCCGATCTGGTGTTATTTCCTGCAGTAGGAGATCCTGTGGGACTTTCAAGGTAATACCAGAGGTTCATTCGGATAAATTCGTACATACTGAGCCGGAAATCCCGTTCTTTATGCGGGATTCCGGCTATTTTTAATGCTTCCTTCATGACCGGATTCGAGTGAGTGCTCCCACAGAGACCGGACGCATGGTACAGGACGGCGAGAAAAATTTCGCTGGCGTCATGGTCAGAGAGACTGAAGTGGTCTGCCATAAGTCTGACGAAAGCATCTTTGCCGGTAAAATAACTTTTTTTAAAGCAGGCAAGCCGGCAGGCAGAGACATGGACCTCGATGATTGTGCAGAGGATATCGCTATAGCGGAAATAGTCGCGGTGGTCGTTTAAGACATCGGCCCAGCGGCCAGCCCACTCGTCCGGAGTCCATGTTTTCCCTTCCGGGAAAGCGGCGAAAAGATCATCGAAATAGGAGTGCATCTTATCGGAACAGATTTCCAGATAGATCTCTTCCTTTGTCGTCACGTATTTGTAGAGGTTTGCGCGTGTCCATGACAGCTTTCCTGCGATCGTGGACAGGGTGATCTCCTGGTAGGTGACGGAATTAAAAAGAGAGTCGGCAGCAGCCTTGATCTCTGCCATCCGGGCCTGTTTCTGTTCTTCACTTCTTGCGCGTACAAAGTCTGTCATGGGGTTCACCTCCTGTCAATTCCATGCTTTATTCAATAAATACACCATCATTATAATTGATTTCCAGGCACTTGACAAGGCATGTGGGGTATGCTAACATCAAAATTAGTTACAACATGTCACTTACGAAACAGGTGAAAACCGTGAGACTGGGACGCAAAATCCTGTTACAGTGCGCGGGCATGGAGTGCCCGTGTACTGTAACGGAAGATGATTTTAGATCCCGGCCGGTGAATCGCGTGGGAAAAGGAGAAGCGGATGGATAAGATCAAGAAAAATTTTGGATTTGGCTGTATGCGTTTCCCGATGATCGGGGAAGAGGTGGACGAGAAACAGGTCTGTCAGATGGTCGATTATTTCCTGGAACAGGGATTCAATTACTTTGACACGGCGCGTGGCTATATCAGCGGAAAGAGCGAGCTTGCGATCAAAAACTGCCTGACGAGCCGTCATCCGAGAGAAAGCTATATTCTCACGGATAAGCTGACAGGAAATTTCTTCGAAAAAGAAGAGGATATCCGCCCGCTTTTTGAATCCCAGCTGGAACGCTGCGGAGTGGAGTATTTTGACTTTTATCTGATGCATGCCCAGAATGTTGAAAAGTTTGAAAAGTTCAAGAAATGTCATGCGTATGAGACGGCACTGAAATTCAAGGAAGAGGGAAAGATCCGCCATTTTGGAATCTCGTTCCATGACTGTGCGGAGGTTCTTGACCAGATCCTCACCGAGTATCCGCAGGTAGAGGTGGTACAGCTCCAGTTCAACTATATCGACTATGATGACCCGGCGGTTCAGTCCGGAAAATGCTATGAAGTCTGCAGAAAGCATGGAAAACCGGTGATCGTCATGGAACCGGTCCGCGGCGGCAGTCTCGCAAATCTTCCGGATAATGCAAAAGCAGTATTTGACGAGCTCCATGGCGGAAGTCCGGCGACATATGCGATCCGCTATGCGGCGGGATTCCCGGGGATCATGATGGTCCTCTCCGGAATGAGCACGATCGACCAGATGAAGGAAAATCTGGACTTTATGAAAGACTTCAGGCCGCTTGACGAGAAAGAGACACAGGCGGTAGAGAAGGTATGTGAGATCATCCGGGGCAAAAAGCTGATTTCGTGTACAGAATGCCGCTACTGTGTGGACGGCTGTCCGAAAAAGATCTTGATCCCGGATCTTTTCGACTGCATGAATGCGAAAAAGATGTATCAGAACTGGAATTCTGACCATTACTATGAAATCCACACGAATGGGCATGGAAAGGCATCCGACTGCATCAAATGCGGAAAATGTGAGCAGATTTGTCCGCAGCAGCTGAAGATCCGCGATCTGCTGTGTGATGTTGCGGCGGAATTTGAGAAGAAAGAGGCATAAAGGAGAATAACATGGGATTTCATGAACTGGAGGAAAATCTGATCGATATGGTGAAGGAGCAGCAGGCGAAGCTCGGGTTTCGCCCGGAGGTGATCCGGCTGTACTATCCGGTCTCGACGCTGAATCACTTTTTCGGGACAGATGATACCCCGGAACGGATGGAAGAGCGGCTTCAGGAGCTTGGAGTCCACACGAAGGATACGCTTGGAGCTGTTCAGGTGACCGCAAAAGGGGACCGGTTCTGTATTAAGATCCCGGAAGAGGGCAGTGTGTTCGTCCATGAACAGATGAAAGGACGGGAGTTTATCCAGGACCTTGTAGAACTTGTCGGGAGACATGGATGCAGCCTTGATGAGATCCGGGAGCTTTTCCTCAAATGGTCGGAATATGCCGTGTTTGAAGAAATTGAGGACGGCGATTTCGACTGGGCGTTCCACTTTGCGGATGGCATCCCGGATCGGTATTATTACTGTTTTAAGGATGAGGGATGCCATCTGATCTACCACCGGTTCCTGCCGGAGGATTATGAGGAGCTGCTGTAAATGGAAGACCGGTAATTTCATTGCCGATGGAGTTTACAATTCCAGCGTCGCTGCGATTTTTTTCAATGTCTCCGCAGACGCCCGGAGCTTTTCGGCTTCCTCCACATTTAACGCGATTGGAACATGCGTCTCGATGCCGGTTAATCCCACGATGGCCGGCATGCTGAGGGAGATGCCGTCGATCCCGTACTCCCCGTGCATCATGGAGGAAACCGGGAGAATGGACCGCTCGTTGCGGATGATGCATTCGCAGATCCGTTTGACGCTCATGGCGATCCCGTAATAGGTTGCCTGTTTTTTGGAGATGATGTCATAAGCGCTGTTTTTTACGTCCTCCGCGATCCGGTCCATAGCGTGGTCATGGTCGAAATGGCCGCGCATCTCGCAGAAGGTGTTTAACGGGATCCCGGAGACGTTGGTGCTACTCCATGCGGCGATCTCGCTGTCTCCGTGCTCTCCGATGATGAAGGAATGGACGCTGCGGCTGTCGACACCGAGATGTTCCCCGAGCGCATATTTTAACCGCGCCGTGTCGAGTACGGTTCCGGAACCGATGACGCGGTTTTCCGGGAAGCCGGAGAGCTTTAACGCCGCGTAGGTCAGGATGTCGACCGGATTGGACACGATGAGGAGGATTCCCTCAAAGCCACGCTTTGCGATCTCGGGGATGATCGTTTTGTAGATTGCGACATTTTTGTGGACCAGGTCCAGGCGCGTCTCATTCGGTTTCTGGTTCGCTCCGGCGGTGACGATGATGATCGCGGAATCGGCGATGTCATCGTAAGTTCCGGCATAGATCTTCATCTGACCGGCAAACGGGATTCCGTGGGCGATGTCCTTCGCCTCCCCATCGGCTTTGTCGTGGTTGACGTCCAAAAGGACGAGTTCGGAAAAGAGGCGGCTCTGCATCAGGGTGAATGCGGTGGCAGATCCGACGAAGCCGCATCCGATGACGGCTGCTTTTCTTGGGTTGATGGTCTGTTTCATAAAGGATCCCTCCTGTTAGCTCAGAATCGTGCGGAGATGTTCCGCGTGGAAGATGGTTTCAGTTTTTCCTTCCTGCATGTTCAGTATAGTATAACCGGAAATGAAAAACCGTTGTATTTACAACGAAAAAACCAGAAAATTCCAGAAAAACCGGAACTCTTTATGTTGGAGAATGCTGCATTAGAAGATAAGTGGTAAATGTTCAGTAGGTCTGCGCATTTACTGCGCTGACCGTAAGAAAACATAGGCGGGTAGGCAAAAATCCCATTGCCGCAGGCAATTTTTCATGGATTTTTGCTCGTGACTGTGAAGGTACTGAACAGTTACGATAAGTGTGAAAAAAGTCATGTTCCCCATCTGAAAAATAGGCGGGAACATGACTTTTTATGTAACAGCGACGTTCTGTTTTGATTTTTCTTATTTCTGCTTTTTCTTCGGATTTTCCGGAAACCATCCTTTCTTTACCCGCTCTTCCTGCTCAAATAATTCCTTGATGCTCCAGATGCAGGTGATCCCGAAAACAGCGATCAGCACGCTGATGATCATATTTGAGATCAGGAGAGAGGCGAGCAGGGAAAAAATCCCGATCCCCGCGAACACAGGCCAGACCTGTTTTCCAAAGTAATATTCTGTCTTGATGACGATCACATGAAAACTGCCGATCAGAAGAAACGTTCCGATCGCAGCGATCAGTCCGGTCCAGTTCATAAAAATTCCTTTCTGTGAATCCTTGTTTTATTATGGTCAGCGCAGAACTACTGAACAGTTACTATCTAATGTTCATAGCTTCCCGTTGTGATCGTATACTCGCCTTCGCCCTGGACAAACACGGTGCCGTCGGTTCCGATAATCGAAACGCTCTTTCCGTCAGCACCCGTGATGGAACCTTTGCAGATCAGGGAGGAGACTGTGCTGTTTCCGGTCACGGTCCATGCGGAGAGGGCATCGATCGTTACGTCACAGGTCCCGTTTCCGCCGTTGCCGGCATTTGTCTCGTCCTGAAGGATCGAGCCGGTCAGGATCGTTCCGTTCGTGAGGTTCAGCTTCAGATTGCTGATGCTGTCCCAGAGGATCGCACCGCTCATTTCCTGCTCATCTGCGGTGAAGGTGCAGTCAGCGCCGTTCTTTCCACTCTCGCCCCAGCCGCGCTTGTTGGCATTGCCGGTACACTTTAAGAAAAAGTCATTGGATGGAGAGTAGGTGATGTCCACATGTTTCAGATAGAAGGAACTCTCAGTGTTTGTCGTGTAGAACAGACCGCCGTTTAAGGAAGTCAGGCTGCCGCCCTCCATCGAAAAGTTACTCTCGCCGACCTCGGAATCGCCGGACATGCTCTGGTAGAGGATCACGGTCCAGTCGCAGTCATTCTGCTCATTTTCCGGGATGTTTCCGGAGAGCGTGCAGTTTTTGAGGGACAGGGAGTTTAAACCTTCGATGCAGACCGCCTCGGAATTTTCCGCGGAGAGCGCTGCATCGCTGACGGTAATGTCCGCAGTACAGTAGACAGCCGGGGAACCGGTTCCTTTTGACGTGTAAGTTCCACCGTTTATGGTCATGGTCCCGCCGCCGCGGTCGCTCCGGATCGCTGCGGAAGATTCGCCGTTTGTCTCAACAGTAAGGTTGGAAGCGGTGAGAGTTCCGCCGCCGGCGACGTGGATCCCTCCGGAGGTGTCCTGCTTTGTGGTGATCGTGGTGTCGGATACGGAGACATTGCCGTTGCCGTAGCTGAAGACGCCTGCACCGCCTTTCGCGTCGGTGGTGATCGTGCCGCCGGTGAGTGTCAGGGCTCCGTCTGTGGCAAGGGCAGCGGCGCCGGTGCCGTAGAAGCTGGAGTTGTCGCCGCCGGTGCTGTCGGTGGAGGTGCGGTCGATCGTGAAGTTATTTAAAGTGACAGACGCACCGCTGGTCACAAGAACTGCACTTTCATCCTTTCCGGTGGAAGCGTAAGTCTGGTCGCTTTCCTCTTTATCTTCAGAAAAGCTGGAGACAGCATCGTAGGATTCCGGTGCGGAATTCTGTCCGCCCGGGCCGCCAGGACCGCCTTCTCCGTCTGGAGGAGCCTGTTTTCCGTCCATATTTCCCGAAGTACCATCCGGCGGATTTCCTGGCCTGTCAGAATTTTCTCCCGGAGCTCCATCCGGTTTATCAGCCGGAGCGGAATCGGAAGCTTCTGTCACCTGTGCGGTAGTATCAGCGGCGGGATCAGCGGCTTTCTGTCCGCATCCGCCGACCATAAGGGTCCCTGCAAGAAGCATGCAGAAGAGTGCCTGTTTTTTCATGAGAATCAGATCCTTTCTAAAATGAAGTATACAAAGAAGTATACGAATTAAGTTTGTTAAAACTGTGAAATACACAGATTTTTCACATGGCGGAATTTGCCGAGTGTTCATGAGGTGGCGATGCGTGCCTGCACGAAGCAATCGGTTATCAAGGACAAACGCATCCGACGCGAGAAGATGTCAGGGTTCCGGTCTCGTCAATGTCTCGAGAGCTCCCAGAACGCCACCGCACTCGCCGCTGCGACATTTAAGGAGTCAACGCCATGCGCCATCGGGATCATGACCGTGTAGTCACAGCCATCGATCGTGGCGGAGGCGAGACCGTCGCCCTCGGTTCCGAGGATCACGGCGAGCTTTTCTTCTGAGAGAAGTCCGGGATCATCGATGGAGACGGAATCTTCCTTTAATGCCATGGCGGCAGTCTTGTATCCCATGGCTTTGAGGTGTGTAAGTCCGCCTGCGGAGAGATCGGCCTCTTTCGGAAAATAAGTCCACGGGATCTGGAAAACGGTTCCCATGCTGACTCTGGCGGCTCTCCGGTAAAACGGGTCGCTGCAGCCGGAGGAGAGTAGGACGGCATCCATGCCGAGCGCTGCGGCTGAGCGGAAGATGGCGCCGATATTTGTTGGATTTACAACATTTTCGAGCACGGCGATCCGGCGTTTTCCTTTACAGATCTCCTCCACAGAAGGCATCGGCTTCCGCTTCATGGCGCAGAGAAGTCCGCGTGTCAGTGCGAAGCCGGTGAGATTTGTGAGAAGAGAGGCAGCTGCGGTATAAACGGGAAGGTCCGGGTAATCGGAAAAAAGTTCCGGGATCCATGGATCCGTCTGCCGGTCCTCGATCAGGACGGAGACAGGTTCGTATCCGGCATTCAGGGCGCGGCGGATCACATTCGGGCTTTCCGCAATGAAGATCCCGGGGGCCGGTTCGTTGATATGATAAAGCTGGGACTCGGAATAGCGGGAAAAGAGGTCGAGTTCCGGCAGATTAAGGTCGGTGATCGTTATGATTGCTGGCATAAAATCTCCTTTTCGGTTCAGTCTGTTTCTTCTTTTAAGCAGATCAGGTTGCTGACATACGGGCGTTTCCCGGAAAGCACCTCATCGTAAAAATTCTGCTTCCAGTCGATATAGTCGATGCTGTTCTCCAGCTCCCGGATGGATTCGCGCAGCATTTCCTGCTTCCTGGAAAGCATTTCCTTTCGTTTCATGATCGTGCTCTCGCCCTGAAGACAAAGGGCAAGATATTCCTTCATTTCCTGAATGCTCATCCCGCATTTTTTCAGGCAGACCAGGTCTTTGATCCATTTTACATCATGTTCATCGAAAATACGGCGGTTGTTGCTGTCACGTTTTACGTTGGCAGATACCGAAAGCCATTGACCGGTTGTTACAATCGGAATATATAATCGGTAGTATCAATCGGATTATAGCATGTGAGACCCGAAAAGACAAGGACCGGTTCGGCAGGCCGCTGGTTCCTGTCCGCGCATTGCGCAAACATGTGTTATGATATTCGGGCTGAATCTCCTGCTTGCAGGAATCATGAAAGGACGAAAAAGAGCAAAATGAAACTGAACAGAGTGAAACAGATCAGTATAGTCATGGCGGCCGCAGATGTCGTGGATAACGGACTGTCTGTTTCGAGAAAAAACGTTCCGAAGGCGCAGGCAGATGTGAAAGAGTGGACGGATTTGTTATCACTTGGAAATTAATGCTGCGGTTGTACGCGGCGGAAGATGGGAAAATCTGATGAATGGTGCCTGGAAAACAATCAGCGGTTGGTTAGGCAGAGAGATGGAAGCTAGAAATTTGGAAGAATCGGAAATTGAAAGGAGGAAAATGAACTTGAAGGCAGTGGAGCAGCTTCCGGACAGCGTGGTGCATCTGACATATCTGACGAAAAAGAAGCTGGACTGAGACAGGAAGAGTATGCCTGCCCGGATCAGAAAATAATGAATGAAAAGGCGCCGTGCACGGACAGGAAAAATCCGTGTATAGGCGCCTTTCAACACGAAGATTATAAGCATAGCGCAGGAAATACCTTCACTTGACAAGCAGGTACTTGCATGATACGATTATATTAGTTACAACGTGTCACTTAAACGACGAATGTCCGTGAACGGCGGATATTCCCTGGTCCTGCGGGGAGGAAAAAGATGGATTTTTTCAGAAAAAGCACGGCAAAGAAAAATGCGGATCAGAAAGGAAATCTGACGGAAGGACCGATCGCGAAGGGGCTTTTTACGTTTATGATCCCGATCTTTCTCGGTCAGCTTTTGCAGCAGCTCTACAACATGGCGGACGCCTGGGTCGTCGGGAACTTTGCGAGCAATGACGCATTCGCGGCGGTCAGCCTGTCCGGAAATGTGACGATGTCGGTGATCACGCTCTTCGGCGGGATCGCGATCGGCGGCGGAGTCGTGATCTCAAAATACTTTGGAGCACAGGACGAGGAGAACCTGCAGCGGGCAGTCCACACGAACTTCCTTCTGGGGATCGTGTTTTCCATTCTCGCGACGATCATCGGTCAGGTGTTTGTCCCGATCCTGCTTGGCTGGCTTCACACGCCGGACAGCGTAATGACGGAGGCGCGACTGTACTTTGGAATCTATTTTGCCGGCGTCTCCACGGTCATCATGTACAACATCTGCATGAACATCATGCGGGCGGTCGGGGACAGCGTACATCCACTCTATTACCTGATCTTTTCCTCCGTGGTGAACATGATCCTGGATCTCATTTTTGTCGCCGGATTCAAATGGAGCGCAGCCGGAGCCGCGGTTGCGACCGTGATCGCGCAGGGACTCAGCGTTCTTTTATGCCTGTCACGCATGGTAAAGGACGGCGGGGCAGCGACGATCCATTGGAAGGAACTGCGCTTCCATAAAGAAATGATCCGCCAGGTTATCGTCCAGGGACTTCCGACGGGGCTCCAGAACTCGGTCATCAGCATCGGAAATCTCGTCGTCCAGTCAAATATCAATACATTCGGCGCATTCGCGATCTCCGGACAGGGTGCCTTTGCGAAGCTTGAGGGGATCGCGTTTCTCCCGATCATGAGCATGTCCATGGCGCTCACGACCTTTGTGAGCCAGAATCTTGGAGCCGGGAGAGCAGACCGGGCAAAAAAAGGCTCCGCCATCGGCCTTGCGTTCGGCATGGTGATGGCAGAGCTTGTGGGAATCTGTCTTTTTATCTGGATCCCGATCCTTCTTAGGATCTTTGTCGATGCACCGGAAGCGATCCGCTTCGGAACGATCCATGGAAGAACGGTTGCACTGTTCTTTTTCCTTCTGGCATTTTCCAACTGCGCGTCCGGCGTCCTCCGTGGAGCCGGAAAATCAGTGGTCCCGATGTTCACGATGCTCATCTGCTGGTGCGGGATCCGCGTTCTCTACGTGACGATCGCACTCCGGATCATTCCGGTATTCCGGACGATCTCATCGGCTTACCCGCTGACATGGAGCTTAAGCTCGATCATTTTTATCGTATTCTTGCTTCGGATGGACTGGGAAAAGCAGATTTAAATCTCTTTTCCGCGTTCATTGATCACGAGTGCCATAAATTCTAACGGCTCATCAAACGGATTTTTGATGGCATGGCTCTGACCAACCTCGATCACACAGACATCGCCCGGGTGGATCTCGGTCTCTGTGTGGTCGTTGTCCTCAAAGATCCCCTTTCCTTTGATCACATAGTACGGCTCGGTATTTTCTACATGCTGGTGGAAACCGATGCTGCCGTGCGGCGGGATGATCACGTGTGCGTACATGGATGCATGTCCCATGAGCTCGTCCTTGCTTAAAAGATGACGGATCTCGACGGTGCCTTCACCGCCTCTTAAATTCGGTACAAATGCGACTTCTGTTTTTCTGACCATAGTGGAAACCTCCCTGAAATATTTCAATGAAAATCTGCCGGGCAGCCATCTTTGCGGGATTGGTCTGCCTAAAATATTGACAAATTTATTATACTGCATATTTAGAAAAAGAAAAATCTGATTTTATATTTTTCGCAACCCGGCAATATGTTTATATATGCCTGAATAGTATGGCCGCTGTAGGTGTTCTTGCATTTTCCATTTGGGTTCAAAACATGAGAAAATATATTTTTTACATTTAAGATCAAAATGCTGGGATACAAGAGAAAAATACCAGGAATGCCCCCTGAGTGAACGAGATTCAGGGGGCATTTTATATTCTGCATGGCGGTGATTTCAAACAGATGATCGGCTTACCCAAGTGTATGGAAGAAATCCACCGTCTTATTCACTTTCTTCATCAGATGATCAAACATCTCCGGTGTCAGGGACTGGGCACCGTCGCAGAGGGCTTTTTCAGGATTGTTGTGGACCTCGATCATGAGACCGTCAGCTCCGGCTGCGATCGCTGCCATAGCGAGCGGCTCGACCATGAAACGGATCCCGGCTGCATGGCTCGGGTCGATGATGACCGGAAGGTGAGTTTTCTTCTTTAACATCGGGACAGCGGAGATATCGAGCGTATTTCTGTAGGAAGTCTCGAAAGTACGGATCCCGCGCTCACAGAGGATGACCTTTTCATTTCCACCTGCCATGATGTACTCGGCACTCATCAAGAGCTCGTCCAGAGTGTTGGCAAGTCCGCGCTTTAAGAGGATCGGCTTGTCGATCTTTCCGAGAACCTTTAAGAGCTCGAAGTTCTGCATATTTCTCGCACCGACCTGAATGACATCCACGTCATCGAAGAGCGGGAGATGCTCAGCACTCATGATCTCTGTGACGACCGGGAGACCTGTGGCTTTTTTTGCCTCGAGGAGAAGATCAAGACCGTGCTCATGAAGCCCCTGGAATGCGTACGGGGAAGTTCTCGGCTTGAAAGCACCGCCGCGGAGAAGAGTAGCGCCGGAGCGTTTCACATCCTCAGCGACCTCTGTGATCTGTTCCTTCGTCTCGATCGAACACGGTCCGGCGATCACCTGGAAATTGCCGCCGCCGATCTTTCTGCCGCAGATATCGATCACGGTGTCATCCGGGTGCATGGAGCGGTTTGCCTTTTTGTACGGCTCGCGGATCCGGCGGACATCCTCAACGACATCGTTGGCGCGCAGCCAGTCCTCATGGATCATACTCGTATCACCGATCAGTCCGATCAGGGAAGCTTCGGTTCCCTCAGAGAGATGAAGCTTGAAGCCCTGGTTTACAAGTTCGGTCTTTAAAGATTCTACTTTCTGTTTATTGGCGTCTTTCTTTAAGATAATGATCATGATTGTTTTCTCCTTTTTTCTGTTAAAATAAAAAATCCGGTGTCTGCTGCAATCGCAAACACCGGCTCCACGTTTTCGTTACGTTTCCTCAGGCCCTTTGACCTTCGATCGGAGAGGTTTGTTTTTTGCAGCAGAAACAGTCCGCGCCGTAATAATAGCCCGGAAAATAATAAAAAGAATAGGATGCAAAAAGATTCATCATCTGGTTCTTCATATCTGCTGTTCTCCTCTCTGAAGATTGACCGCCGGATCGATTCTTTCCGGCTGCTGAAGTTATCATAGCGCTGGCAGATGCATTTGTCAATAGAAAAATTCAATAAGTTGAAGTTTTACGCTTTTATGTGATAAAATATACAAAAGAATGAAATAATAAAGGCTAAAAAATAAAGAAGAGCAGAAGAATGATCAGAACAAAAAAGATCCGAACAGCAGTGGGGATAGAAGACTAGTTGTAAATTTGTAAGTACGATACAAGGACGTAAAAGGTCAGGATTACAGAAGACGGGAATATCACGAAAAATCCCCGGCGCAGCCATGTGCTCATAACTATGCCGGGGATTTCCAGCCGATCAAAATCTCTATATCCTATTCCAATGACACCGTATTCGCAATGATCTCCACGCACCGCTCGATCCCGAGAGTACCGCTGTTTAAGCAGAGATCATAATTTTTCGGTTTGCCCCACTCATTGCCGCTGTAGTACTGATAGTAGTCGCGGCGCTTCGCGTCGATGGCACGAATCCGACTTTCCAGCTTCTTCACATCCTCATCCGGTTCCTTTTCAAGCGCCAGGATGCGCTCCACACGCTTTTTGAGACCGGAGGAGATAAATACCCGGAAAGCATCCTCAACGATCACGTCAGAACATCTTCCGATGATGACACAAGGTCCCTGGTTCGCAAGCTGGCGGATGATCTTCGACTGGATCACAAAAAGCTGATCAGAAACTGGGATCTCATAGGCAGGGGAGAAAGGATCGACCGTTGCGAGATCATCATAGTTGATCCGCTTCTGTCTGGCGATCACCTCATCGTTTGCGTGAAAAAGATCCTCAGAGATATTGCTGTCCTCGGCCGCCATAGCGATCAGTTCCTTATCGTAAACAGGAATCCCAAATTTCTTTGCGAGGCAGACGCCGATCTCGCGTCCGCCGCTGCCGAATTCACGGCTGATAGTGATGACTTTGCTCATAATATCTTCCTCCCCTGTACAAGTTGCTATTATCCTTAATTCTGCACAGTTTCAGTGCTGTCTGTAAAGAGTATACCATAAAATCGCCAAAAAGTTACACAAAATTTTCCAATTTATAGAACTGTAAGAAAATATAAAACAACAACATCCCCAGCGGCCTTATTAAGTATCAATCCTCCGCACAGGCCTACTTAAACCAGGAAACTACCTTCCTTCTCCCCAAGCGAGCTTGCTAAGCGTTGATCCTCCGGGAAGGAGTGCCTTGATCCGGGGAACTGGCTTCCTCTTAGCCCGCGGGTGACTGCGTTGGGGAAAATATGACACTTGTCTGAGCGAAGCGAGTTGTGTCATATTTTCCCCGCCTTTAGCAGTCTCCTGCAGGCTTAGAGGAACCTTCCCCGCATCCCTGTGCACTCCTTCCCGGAGGATCAACGCGTCCTGCTTTCGCCACTATGATTCAACATAAAAAAATTACGGCCCACGCAACGCGCAGACCGTAACAATAGATCCCTTCACTTACTCACTCAGATAAGCTTTCTTCACCTGATCATTATTCATCATATCCTTCGCATCCCCACTCAAAACGATCTTCCCCGTCTCAAGCACATACGCCTTATTCGCGATCGAAAGCGCCTTCTTCGCATTCTGCTCGACCAGGAGAACCGTCACACCGTCGCGGTTGATACTCTGGATAATGTCAAACACCTCATTCACATAGATCGGAGACAGACCCATCGACGGCTCGTCAAGAACGATCAGCTTCGGGTGGCTCATGAGAGCGCGGCCCATGGCGAGCATCTGCTGCTCACCGCCGGAGAGAGTACCGGCTGGCTGGTTCACACGCTCCTTCAGACGCGGGAAACGCTCGTAGATCATGTTCAACGTCGCTTCCATCTCCGCCTTGTCCTTTCTCGTATAAGCGCCCAGCTTTAAATTCTGGAGAACGGAGAGCGTGGAGAACACGCGGCGCCCCTCCGGAACATGGGCGATGCCCATGCTGACAAGCTTGTAGCCCGGGACTCTTGTGATATCGGTTCCCTCATAGATGATATGTCCGGAACGGGCACTTAAAAGTCCTGTTACCGTGTGCAGCGTAGTCGTCTTACCGGCACCGTTGGCACCGATCAGAGCAACGATCTCTCCCTGGTTTACATCGAAGGAGATTCCCTTTAAAGCCTGGATCACGCCATAATAGACTTCCAGATCTCTTACTTCCAGCATTGCCATAATCTGTTTCTCCTCCTATTCATCACCGAGATATGCCTTGATAACATCCGGATTGCTCAAAACTTCCTGCGTAGGACCTGTGCAGAGAACCTGACCGAAGTTTAACACGGTGAGGCGCTCACAGATGCCGCTGACGAGTTTCATATCGTGTTCGATCAGGAGAATGGTCATTCCGAAATGGTCGCGGACGAAGCGGATCGTCTCCATCAGCTCCGCGGTCTCGTTCGGGTTCATGCCGGCCGCCGGCTCATCGAGAAGAAGAAGCTTCGGCTCTGTTGCGAGCGCGCGGGCGATCTCAAGCTTTCTCTGCTTACCGTAAGGAAGGTTGGATGCCTTGAAATCACACTCATTGTCGAGTCCGAACACCTTTAAGAGCTCCATGGCTTCCTCATCCATCTCTTTTTCGACCTTATAATAGCGCGGGAGACGGAGAATTCCCTCGATCGTGGAGTAGGGGTGGTGATTGTGAAGTCCTGCCTTTACATTGTCAAGAACGGAGAGGTCCTTGAAGAGACGGATGTTCTGGAAAGTACGGGCAATTCCGGCCTTGTTGATGTCGGTCGTGGACTTTCCGGTAAGGTTCTGACCGTCTAAGAGGATCGTTCCCGTATCCGGCTTATAAACACCGGTCAGAAGGTTGAAGATCGTGGTCTTGCCGGCACCGTTCGGTCCGATGAGGCCGTAGAGCTGGCCCTTTTCGATATTGATCGCAAAATTGTTGACAGCCTTTAAGCCGCCGAAGGAGATGCTCAGTCCCTTTACACTTAACATGTCTGACATTTTAAGCTTCCCCCTTTCCGGAATGTGTGGTATGTGATGCAAATCCGCCGAAAATCCGTTTGCGGAGCGTGATGAACTGCGGTGCAGAGTTGAAGAGCATCGCAAGGATCAGGACGATCGCGTAGATCAGCATACGGTAGTTGTTTAAGCCTCTTAAAAGCTCCGGGAGCAGATAGAGGATGACGGTGGAGATCACCGATCCGCGGATGCTTCCGATTCCGCCGAGAACGACGTATACAAGGATCATGATGGACATGTTGTAGCCGAAGTTCTTTGGGAGAGCAGTCAGTGTGGTCAGGTTGTGGGCGTAGAGAACGCCGGCAACACCTGCTAAAGCTGCGGAGATGCTGAATGCGAGCAGCTTATATTTCGTGATGTTGATTCCGATGGACTCAGCAGCGATGCGGTTGTCACGGATGGACATGATCGCGCGGCCCGTTCTGGAATTTACAAGGTTCATGACGATCACGAGAGTGATCAGGACCAGGATGATACCGATCGTAAAGGTTGCGGCCTGCGGAGTTCCGGTGATTCCCTGCGGTCCCTTGATGAGGACTTCACCGCCGTCTTTTAAGCCGAGGGACATGGAGTCCTTAAAGGAAATGTGGAAACCATCTGCGTCCCGTCCAAGGAATATGGCGTTGATGAGGTTCTTGATGATCTCACCGAATGCCAGGGTAACGATCGCGAGATAGTCACCGCGCAGACGTAAAACCGGGATACCGATCAGGATACCGCAGACAGCTGCAACGGCAGCGCCGATAAAAATCGCGATCACAAGGCTTACAGTCGGATTTAAGGTTCCCTTCATGCATTTGGAGAAGAGGGCACCGGCGAATGCACCGACGCACATGAATCCCGCATGTCCAAGGCTTAATTCACCGAGGATTCCGACGGTAAGGTTTAAGGATACTGCCATGATCACATAGATACAGAACGGGACGAGAAGTCCCTTTAAAAGGCTGGATACATGTCCGGTGTTCATGAGGATCTCCATGATGAGCCAGGCAGCGGCCACCATTCCGAGGGTGATCATATTGTTGACGAATGTTTTCTTTTTTGCTGTACTTTTCATGTCGATCACCTACACTTTCTCGTTCAGTTTCTTGCCCAGGATACCGGTCGGACGTACTAAAAGGACGATGATCAGTACGGAGAACACGATCGCATCGGAAAGCTGGGAAGAGATATACGCTTTTGACAGGATCTCAATAATTCCGAGCAGGACTCCGCCGATCAGGGCGCCCGGGATGGAACCGATCCCGCCGAAAACTGCGGCTACGAAAGCCTTGATACCAGGCATGGATCCTGTGTACGGGGTCAGGGACGGGTAAGCGGAGCAGAGCAGCACGCCTGCGATCGCAGCGAGAGCAGAACCGATCGCGAATGTTAAGGCGATCGTACCGTTTACGTTTACACCCATTAAGGTTGCAGCGCCGCGGTCCTCAGAGACAGCGAGCATTGCCTGACCTGCTTTTGTCTTGTTGATAAATGCGGTAAGTCCGATCATGATGACGATACAGGAGAGGATCGTAACGGTCGTCTCTCCGGTGATCGTGATGGCTCCGTCTGCGAGCTTGATCGCCGGGAATGTCACAACGGATGTAAAGGACTTTGTGTCGGCTCCGAATAAGAGGAGAGCGACGTTCTGTAATAAGTAGCTGACACCGATCGCCGTGATCAGGACGGACAGCGGGGAGGCGTCACGCAGTGGTTTGTAGGCAACGCGCTCGATGACGATACCGAGGAGCGTGCACACGACAACGGCCAGGAGCACGCTTAAGAAAGTCGGCATTCCCAGGTAGCGCGTTGTGATAAATACGGTATAGCTTCCGACCATGATGATATCTCCATGGGCGAAGTTCAGCATTTTGGCAATTCCGTAGACCATGGTGTATCCGAGTGCGATGATCGCGTAGACACTGCCAAGGCTGATTCCATTGATTAAATAGTTGATAAAACCCATCATAACTTTTACACCTCGGTATCTTTTCCGGCGGGTTTTCGCCGGTTCTTGCGGTCTATAATAGGAACGTACAGACCGGATGGACAGTTGCGGGCGGGATCCTGCTGACGGATTTTTGCCCCCGACAGCAAATTTTATGTTCATAATACCATAAGACCCTGAAAGAAACAAGAGGATTGCCGAAGCGACAATCCTCTTAATTCTGTCATTGTTACGGTTCACATGATGTGTCCGGTAACGTCATTCTTTCATGTCTGATTACATCGCCTGGTAAGCGCCGTCTACAACCTTGACAGCCTTCGGTGCCTTGTGCGGCTCGCCGTCTTCTGTCCATGTCATGTTCTCACCTGTAAGACCGTTTACAGTGATCTTTAACATTGCTTCTTTCATCTTGTCGCATGTATCGCTTACAGAAGTCTCCGGTGTGATGCCAGCTTCCTCAGCAGCAGCTTTGATCGCATAGATCGCATCGTATGCATCAGCAGCGAACTGGATCGGTGTCTCGCCGTATTTCTCTTTGTAAGCAGTTACGAACTTCTGTGTGAGCTCGTCGTCAGCATCTGCTGCGAACGGTGTTAAGAGCATTAAGCCCTCAGCAAGCTTTGTATCGAAGTTGTCAACCTGAAGGATACCGTCCATACCGTCACATCCGAAGAATTTCGGAGCGTAACCCATAGTGTTTGCCTGGTTGAGGATCAGGGATGCTTCTGTGTAGTAGATCGGAAGGAATACAAGGTCAGCGCCTGCATCCTTTGCTTTCTGAAGCTGTGTGGAGAAGTCCTTGTTGGAATCAGCTGTGAATGCCTCAGCAGCAACGATATCAAGACCATGGTTTGCAGCCTCGGAAGCGAACCTCTCGTAGATACCGCTGGAATATACATCGGAGCTGTCGTAGATCACTGCGATCTTATCAGCAAGCTTGTTCTCAGCAATGTAGGTTGCGGATGCAGCACCCTGATCCGGGTCAGAGAAGCATACGCGGAATACGTTCGGGTTCTGTGCACACTCAACGGAAGAACCGGACGGTGTGATCTGGAACATATTGTCAGCCATTGTCTTGTCAGCGACTGCTACGCACGGAGCGGATGTTACAGTACCCATGATCATCTGCATGCCCCAGTCTTTTAAGGTGTTGTAAGCGTTGACGGATTTTTCTGCGTCATGCTCATCATCCTGGAACTGGAAATCGATCTGGTAACCGTTGATGCCGCCGTCAGCATTGATCTCATCAACTGCGATCTGTGCGCCGTTCTTAACTGCGAGACCGTATACGGCAGCTGCACCTGTAACCGGGCCGATACCACCGATCTTGAATACTTCACCGGAAGCTGCTGTGCTCTCTCCAGCAGCGGCTGTTGTCGCGTCAGCTGCTGCAGCTGTTGTTGTTTCTGTTGTGGAAGAAGAGCTTCCACATGCTGTTAAAGATGCTGCCATTGCCATTGCAAGACCAAGGCTTAAAAATCTTTTTTTCATAATGTTTCCTCCTCTGGAACTTGTTATCATGATAACCATTCACTGCTTTGTCAATTTGAAGTGGAACGGTTAAAGATTATTTTGAATTATAGGGAGTTTACTTCAGAATGTCAAGCTAATTAAAATTTTAACGGGGAAAAACACGTATTTTTTACGGGTTTATAGCATTTTGGGGAGAAAAACGCTGGATTTATTCTGAGTTGCGGAATAAAACAAGGCTTGTTTTACTGGACGGAAAGAAGCCGGTATTCCGCATTTCAAAGCGGCAGAATCCGCAGCTTCCGTTTGGAAATATTCTGTCCGTAAAAATAGCGGACGTGTCAGACGATGTGTCTCTGTGATTGACAAAATGCGCGGGAATCGGTAAAATCTGAGTAACTGGGCGAACGAAGATCCTGGCCATCTGAACCGGCCGGAAAGGAGAGTATTATGACGCTTACGCAGTTAAAATATGTGATCACGATCGCAGACACCGGTTCCATGAACGAAGCGGCGAAGCTCCTGTTTATTTCCCAGCCGAGTCTCTCACTGGCGTTAAAGGAGCTGGAACATGAGATCGGAACGGAGCTTTTTAAGAGAAGCAACCGCGGCGTTGTCCTGACCCCGGAAGGACAGGAGTTCCTGGGCTATGCCAGGCAGGTCACGGAACAGTATAAGCTGATGGAGTCCCGCTATATCGAAAAGAAGAACGTGAAGAAAAAATTCGGCGTTTCCATGCAGCATTATACGTTCGCGGTGAATGCGTTCATCGAGATGGTCAAGCAGTTCGGCATGGATGAATACGAATTTGCGGTGCGGGAGGAAAAGACTTACGAGGTCATCGAGGATGTGAAGACATTCCGCAGTGAGATCGGTATTCTTTATTTAAACGACTTTAACCGGAAAGTCCTCACGAAGCTGTTTGATGAGTCAGATCTGGAATTCTGTCCGCTGATGGACTGCGGGATCTATGTCTATCTCTGGAAAGGTCATCCGCTGGCCGGTCAGGACGAGATCACGATCGAGGAACTTCAGGAATATCCGTGTCTCTCCTTTGAACAGGGAAATTATAATTCCTTCTATTTTGCCGAAGAAGTCCTCAGCACCTACAGCTATAAACGGCTGATCCGTGCAAATGACCGTGCGACCCTGTTAAACCTGATGGTGGGCTTAAACGGATATACGCTCTGTTCCGGGATCCTCTGCGACAATCTGAACGGATCGGATTACCTTGCCGTCAAGTTAAAGTCGGATGAGGTCATGACGATCGGATATCTGAAGAGAAAAGGAATCGCGCTAAGCCCGTTGGGACAGAAATATCTGGAGGAGATCCGGAAATTTGAGGGAATGTGACGGATCAAAATAGCAATAGGAAAAACCTATAGCCAGGCACATAGCGAATATATTGGACGAGGGCAGATATCAGGTGGTATGCTGATAAGCACCCGAAAAAGAACGGATAAAAGGCAGATTATAACGGAAGCAATAGATTAACCTGTAGTTATAAGTGACTTAACTGTCGGTTATATGGTCTATTATAATAAGGAAGAAACTCGTTCAAAACCGGAAAAGATCCTCGGAAACAGTGCAGAGAAGATCCAGGAAATATGAAAAAACAGTGAAGGAACCGATCAGAAAATGCAGACAGACAGAAAAGAAGCGCTCCGCTATCTGGGGCTTGGAAAACATGAACCGGATCCGGAGACGGAGCGGCTTTTAGAGGAATGTATCCGGGAAGCAGAGAGTGCGGCAGATTTCAGACATCTGATCCGGGAGTATCCGCTGATCATGGAAGATGATGGGACGATCAATGGCGGATGTTTTCGGGTGAAGAGTGAAAATTTAAGAAAAAACCTGGCTGGCTGTGATTCCGTGCTGGTGATGGCGGTCACTGTCGGCGCACAGGTGGACAGACTTCTGGCCAGGTACGGGAAACTTTCCGTGGCAAAAGCGGTGGTCATGCAGGCTGCCGCCGCTGCGATGGTGGAAGCTTACTGCAATGAGCTGAATGCCGGGTGGAAAAAGGAATATCTGGAAAAAGGCCTCTATCTCAGACCGAGATTTTCGCCGGGATACGGAGATTTTCCGCTGTCGGCGCAAAAAGAGATCCTTGACGGCCTGGAGGCGGGAAAAAGGATCGGGATCACTCTGACAGAGGGATACCTTATGATGCCGTCAAAATCGGTGACGGCGGTGATCGGTGTGAGCAGGACACCGGCAGCATGTACGATCGAAGGATGTGAAGCGTGCGGGAAAAAGGACTGCGTGTTCCGGAGATGTCAGGACTGAGATACAGAAAATAAAAAATGATGGAAAATTACGAGCTGATCCGGTCAGGATCCGGATCAGGGACGATAGGAGAGAACCATGAATATTCTGGAACTGATGAAAGAGAGACGAATTTATTTTGACGGAGGAATGGGAAGTCTTCTGCAGGCGAGAGGACTGCAGCCCGGGGAACTTCCGGAGACATGGAATCTTTCCAAACCGGAGATCATCGAGGAGATCCACAGGGAATACCTGGAAGCAGGCTCTGATGTGGTGACGACCAATACCTTCGGTGCGAACCATTTTAAATTCAAGGCCGAGGACGGATATTCGGTGCAGGAGATCGTTGCGGCAGCGGTGGGAAATGCGAAGCGCGCGATCAAAGCCTGCGGACACGGATACGCGGCGCTCGACATGGGACCGACCGGAAAGCTCTTAAAGCCATACGGCGATCTCGAGTTTGAGGATGCCTATGAGGCATATAAAGAGGTGGTCATCGCCGGAAAAGAGGCGGGAGCGGATCTTGTGATCATCGAGACGATGGGAGACGGCTACGAGTTAAAGGCAGCAGTCCTGGCAGCAAAAGAAAACAGCAATCTCCCGGTCTTTGCGACGATCACCCTCGATGAAAAGGGGAAAATGCTGACCGGGGGAAATGTGGAGTCCGTGACGGCGCTTTTGGAAGGCCTCGGCGCCGATGTGATCGGATTAAACTGCGGACTTGGACCGATCCAGCTTCTTCCGTTCTTAAAAGATATGGTACGTGTTTCCTCCACACCAATCCTTGTAAATCCGAACGCGGGACTCCCGAGAAGTGAGGGCGGAAAGACTGTCTACGATATCAATGCGGACGAGTTTGCCGAGGCGATGAAGGAGATGGCACGGAACGGGGCGACGGTCCTCGGAGGCTGCTGCGGAACGACGCCGGAGCACATTCACAAGACAAAACTTGTCTGCGACGCGATCCCGGTCTGTGAGATCACAGATAAAGGACGGACCGTGATCTCCTCCTACTCCCATGCGGTGACGTTCGGCGGCCGCCCGATCCTGATCGGAGAGCGGATCAATCCGACCGGAAAGCCGAAATTCAAGCAGGCATTAAAGGATAAGGACCTGACATACATCCTCTCCATGGGTGTTGCCCAGCAGGAGAGCCGCGCCGATGTTCTCGACGTCAACGTGGGACTTCCGGGGATCGATGAACCACAGATGATGGTGGATGTCGTGAAGGAACTTCAGGGTGTCCTGGACCTGCCGCTGCAGATCGATACTTCCGATCCGGTGGCGATGGAGCGGGCGCTCAGGATCTACAACGGAAAACCGCTGATCAACTCGGTAAACGGAAAGAAAGAGGTCATGGAACAGATCTTCCCGCTCGTAAAGCATTACGGCGGTGTTGTCGTTGCCCTGGCACTCGATGAGGACGGGATCCCGGAGACTGCGGACGGAAGAATTGCGGTCGCGAAGAAGATCTACGAGACGGCGGCATCCTACGGGATCCCGAAGAAGGACATTCTCGTGGACTGCCTCTGCATGGCGGTTAGCTCCGATAAGAACGGGGCGCTTACAACCCTGGAAACTGTGCGGAGAGTCCGGGACGAGCTGGGCGGAAAGACGGTTCTCGGCGTTTCCAACGTGTCATTCGGACTTCCGATGCGCGAAAATATCAATGCGTCATTTTTCCTTCTCGCAATGCAGAATGGGCTTTCTGCAGGGATCGTGAACCCGAATCTGGAAGCGATGATGCAGGTTTACGACAGTTTCCTGGTGCTGACGGCGCAGGATGAGAACTGTGCGGGATATGTGGGGATCTACGGTCCGAAGGAAGCGGAGAAAAAGAGACAGAAGGAGATCTTAAAGGCAGCGGCTGTGAACCAGGCGGCAGGCGTGAGCGGGACTGCGGGCACCGGAAGTGCGGCAGGTTCCGGAACTGCATCCGGGGCAGGCGCAGCGGATACGGGCTCTGCGTTAAAGAAGAGTATCATAAAGGGAATGTCCCAGGCGGCTGCTGACGCGGCGAGACTTGCCCTGAAGGATACGGATGCGCTCGAACTCATCAACACGGACATGATCCCGGCTCTCGACGAGGTCGGAAAGGGATTCGAGGCCGGAACGGTGTTCCTTCCGCAGCTTCTGATGAGTGCGGAGGCTGCGAAGGCGGCGTTTGCTGTCGTGAAGGAGTCCATGGAGGCGAGCGGAGAGGTTCAGGAGAAGAAGGGAAAGGTGATCCTGGCGACGGTGAAGGGGGATATCCATGATATTGGGAAGAATATCGTGAAGGTCCTTCTGGAAAATTATAGTTTTGATGTGATCGATCTTGGAAGAGATGTTCCGCCGGAGACGGTCGTGGAAGAGGCGATCAGGGAGCATGTGCCGGTGGTCGGGCTCAGTGCTCTTATGACGACAACGGTTCCGTCGATGGAGGAGACGATCAAGGCGCTGAGGAAGGATGCGCCCTGGGTGAAGGTCATGGTCGGAGGTGCGGTTCTGACGCAGGAGTATGCGGATGCGATCGGGGCGGATGCGTATTGCAAGGATGCGATGGCGTCGGTGAATTTTGCGGCGAGTGTGATCGGGAAATAAGAGATCAGAGCGTGATATAAGTTTGACTGCCTGGGTTCTTTGGAATCCGGGCAGTTTGTTTTTGCGGGAGGAAGAAATTGGCGAGAGCGGGGCGGAGAGCTTCCGGGCAGGAGTGCGGTGGGATCCTTCCCCGTATTCATGCACTCCTGCCCGGAAGCTCTCCGCTGCAGGCGCAAGGAGTGCGCCGTTGCTGCGCTCGGCGCGGATTGTGCAAAAAAGTGTGCAGAAGTATGGATTTTTCTACCGTGATACGGTATAATGATAGTTACTGTATCAGTCTGCGGTATTGTTTGGCTGTTTTGGTGCGGCGAATGGGATGATCGCAGACTCGCACGCTAATAAAGGAGAAGATCAGATGAAAAAGATTCTGGATATCATCACGGATGAGATGAGAAAAGCTTTTGCGGCGAATGGTTATGACGAGAATTTTGCGAAAGTGACGTTGTCTAACCGCCCGGACCTTTGCGAGTATCAGTGCAATGGTGCGATGGCAGCTGCAAAGACATATAAAAAGAAACCGATCGATATCGCGAACGGTGTCGTGGAGCAGTTAAAGGACAGCAAGGTGTTTGAAGAGGTGAATGCCGTTATGCCGGGATTCATCAATTTAAAGGTAGATGCTTCTTTTCTTTCTGACTATATGAACGGAATGAAGGATGCGAAGAAGCTTGGTATGGATGAGGTCGAGAATCCGGAGACGATCATTATCGACTATGGCGGAGCGAATGTTGCGAAACCGCTTCATGTCGGTCATCTTCGTTCTGCGGTGATCGGTGAGGCGTTAAAGCGCATGGGACGTTTTGTCGGCCACAAGGTGATCGGTGATGTTCATCTCGGTGACTGGGGGCTTCAGATGGGACTTATCATCGAGGAGTTAAAGGACAGAAAGCCGGAGCTTCCGTATTTTGATCCGAATTTTACAGGGGAGTATCCGGAGGAGGCACCGTTTACGATCTCTGAGCTTGAGGAGATTTATCCGGCGGCGAGCGGAAAGTCCAAGGTGGATGAGGCGTTCAAGGAGCGTGCGCAGGAGGCAACTTTCAAGCTTCAGAGTGGATATGCGCCGTATCGTGCGATCTGGAAGCACATCATGAATGTGTCTTTAAAGGATTTGAAGAGAAACTATGCAAATCTCGATGTTGATTTTGATCTCTGGAAAGGGGAGAGCGACGCGCAGCCGTATATCCCGGGACTGATCAAGGATCTTCAGGATAAGGGACTTGCTTATGAGAGCCAGGGTGCTCTTGTTGTCGATATCGCGGAGCCGACCGATACGAAGGAGCTTCCGCCGTGTATCGTGAGAAAATCCGACGGAGCCGCTCTCTATGCGACTTCTGACCTTGCAACGATCGTTGAGAGAGAGGAAGATTTCAAGCCGGATCACTACATCTATGTTGTGGACAAGCGCCAGGAGCTTCATTTTACCCAGGTGTTCCGTGTTGCGAAGAAGGCGGGGATCGTTCCGGCAGACCGGAAGATGGATTTCGTCGGTTTCGGAACGATGAACGGAAAGGACGGAAAGCCGTTTAAGACGAGAGAGGGCGGCGTTATGCGTCTGGAGAACCTGATCGCGGATATCGATGAGGCTGCTTACAACCGTATTATGGAAAACCGTACCGTCTCCGAGGATGAGGCGAAGAAGACAGCTGAGATCGTTGGTCTTGCCGCTTTAAAATACGGGGATCTCTCCAACCAGGCGACAAAGGATTATGTCTTCGATATCGACCGGTTTACTTCTTTCGAGGGAAATACAGGTCCGTATATCCTGTACACGATCGCGCGAATCAATTCGATCTTAAAGAAATATCAGGATACCTGTGAGAATACAGAGAACGGTGAGATCCTTCCGCCGTCCGCAGAGCCGGAGAAGACCTTAATGCTCGCACTCTCCAGATACAGTGACGTGATGCTCACCTGTTTTGAGGAGCTTGCACCGCATAAGATCTGTGCTTACATCTACGAGCTCTCCAACGCATTAAACCACTTCTATCACGAGACAAAGATCATCGCCGAGGAAGATAAAAAGAAACAGGCCGGATATATCAGCCTTGTTACATTAACCCGCAATGTTCTTATGACTTGCATCAACGTCCTGGGATTTGACGCGCCGGAGAGAATGTGATGAAATAACCTGTCAAGCGGCTGTACAGATTGGGAAGCTTGCTTCCCAAGATGCACAGACATTTGACAGGTAAAACTTCATGAGCAAGTAGGCCGTGAGGCCGGATTGCGAATGAAGTTTGAGATCGTGGGAGCGCGAAGCGCGGAGCGATCTGGTTTCGTAGGATATTTTATTAAAAACCTGGGGGACAAATCGATATGGAAGTAACGGAGCTTACCGCCGAAACCTTCTGGAAAGGCGAAACAGAGATCAGAGGAACCGTCATGGACGGGGAAGATGAATACCGTGTCCGTATCCTGCGCAAGGGTAGTCAGAATTTTGACTACTCTTGTTCGCATATCAGTAAAACAGGAAGAAATCTTGGATTTTGCGGAGTCTCCTGCACACAGGGACCGGACGGGATCCCGATGTGCCCGCATGCCCATGCCCTGCTCGCGGAGTGGATCCGCAGGGAGAGCAGAGAGTCAAAACATCCGGTCTCCACTTCACAGAAGGTCCGCTTTATGGTCCGGGAATACACAAACCGTGAGGTGAGCCGGATCATGGGGGCCTCCGAGGAAGGACATTACCGTCTGGTCCCGATCGTCGCGATCTCGCGGGAACAGGTGAAGGTCCGCTTCACGGTGGGACGGGAGAAACAGTACCCGGTGAAGGATCTGACCGCCTTCGCGAAAGCAATGGAAAACATGAGTCTTGTCCAGTACGGAAAAGGACTGGCTTTCCACCACAGTCTCCAGGCTTTTGATGAGGAGAGCCGTGCGCTGGCGCTTCTCATCATGGAGCGTGTCGGATTTTTCCGGGAACAGTACCGCGGAAGCGGAAGATTTTCCATGGAGGCGGAGCCGGCGTTAAAGGAGCTGATCCTCGGAAAAGCCGGGAGAGAGCGCTTCTTAGCGATTATGGAAGGTCAGACCATCGAGTGCGAGGACTACCGGAAGAAAAAACGGATGCTCACAGTAAAAAGGGAAAATCCGGTCTTTACCGCGGTAGTGAAAAAAGAGGGAAGAGACGGCATCAAAGTCACCGTGGACAAGGATATCATGGCCTTTTCCGGTGAAAAATCCCTGTTTATCGCAGATCAGGAGGCAATCTACTGCTGTGATGCGGACTACACGGAGTGCCTGACCGTATTTATGGAATACATGGTCATGGGACTGGACGCGGAGAACGAGGTCTCAGTCAACGACCGGGATATGCCGCTCTTTTACGAGCGTGTTCTGAGAAAGCTGGAATCCTTCGGACTGATTCGCTCAGAAGGCGTGGATCTTGAGAGCTATCGCCCGAAAGAGTTGAAAGCCTCGTTCTATTTTGACAGTGATGCTGTCGGGACGGTCAATCTGCGCCCGGAGCTTGCATATGGAGATTTTTCCTTCCATCCGTTGGCAGATGAGAATGTTCCGAAAGAGATCTGCCGGGATGTTCCGGGAGAGTTCAAGGTGAGCCAGCTGATCACTACCTACTTTAAATATACGGAGGACGGTTCCGGAAACCTTGTGATCAAAAATGATGACGAGGCGGTATATCGTCTGATCTCTGAGGGAATGAAGAAGTTCATGGACACGGGTGACGTGTTCGTGTCCGAGTCCTTCAAGAAGATTCGCGTTCTCCCGCCGGTGAGCACATCTGTCCAGGTGAGAACGCTTGGAAGATGGCTGGAGCTTGAGGTGGATACCGGGGCACTTCCGAGGGAAGAGCTGGCGGCGGTCCTTGCGGCTTACGGGAAGAAAAAGAGCTTCTACCGGATGAAGAACGGCGACTTCCTGACACTCGGGGACGGCGGACTTCTCACGGTGGCAAAGATCGCGGAACAGCTGGGTGTCTCGAAGGAGCTGGTTGGTTCCGAGACGATCAAACTTCCGGCGTACCGCGCCATGTTCCTAGATGCGGCGTTAAAAGAGGATAAGAGTGTCAGCGTCTACCGGGACCAGCTGTTCAAGGCGGTGGTCCGCGGCATGAAAGACGTGGAAGACAGCGATTATGAGATCCCGGAGCGCCTCGCTTCAACGCTCCGCAGTTACCAGAAAGTCGGATACCGGTGGTTAAAGAGCCTGGATGCATATGGTTTCGGTGGAATTCTCGCAGATGAGATGGGTCTTGGAAAGACGATCCAGGTCATCGCCCTCCTGCTCGATGAGAAGGCGAAAAACGGCGGAGTTTCTCTTGTCGTGTGCCCGGCGTCCCTTGTATACAACTGGGAAAATGAGTTTGCCCAGTTTGCACCGGAACTTAAGATCATGACGGCGGCGGGAAACCAGGCCGAGCGCGAGGAGATGTTCGCAGCTTACGAGACAGAAAAGCCGGATGTGATCATCACCTCCTACGACCTTTTAAAGCGCGATATTCTCTGGTATCATGAAAAGGAGTTCCGCTTTGAGATCATCGATGAGGCGCAGTATATCAAGAATTCCTCCACACAGGCGGCGAAGTCTGTAAAGGCTGTTCCGGCAAGAACACGCTTTGCTTTGACGGGAACGCCGATCGAGAACCATCTCGGAGAGTTGTGGAGTATCTTTGATTTCCTGATGCCGGGATTTTTATTCACCTCGCAGAAATTTAAGCGGGCGTTTGAGATGCCGATCGTGAGAGACCAGGATCCGAATGCCCTGGCTCAGTTAAAGAAGCTCACAGGTCCGTTTATCCTGAGAAGATTAAAGAAAGACGTCTTAAAGGAGCTTCCGGATAAGCTTGAGACGGTCCTGTATTCCAACATGGAAGGCGAGCAGAAGGATCTCTACACGGCGGCAGCCGCCTCCTTAAAGGAACAGCTGATGGAGGGAACCGACGGTGACTACGGAAAAGAGAGGATGCAGATCCTCGCGGAACTCATGCGTCTGCGCCAGATCTGCTGTGAGCCGTCCCTGTGTTTTGAGGGATATAAAGGCGGCTCTGCGAAGCTTGACACCTGCATGGAACTGCTCTTGAACGGGACATCGGCGGGTCATAAGATCCTCTTATTCTCACAGTTCACGTCGATGCTCGAGATCATCGCAAAGCGTCTGAAAAAGGAGAAGATCCCGTTCTACCTGCTCACCGGTTCGACACCGAAGCGGGACCGCATGCAGATGGCATCTTCTTTCCAGAAGGACGATGTGATGGTGTTCCTGATTTCCCTGAAGGCAGGCGGAACAGGATTAAACCTGACAGCTGCGGATGTGGTGATCCATTACGATCCGTGGTGGAATGTGGCGGCGCAGAACCAGGCGACAGACCGTGCCCACAGGATCGGTCAGGAAAATCAGGTCTCCGTATTCAAACTCATCACAAAACATACGATCGAGGAGAACATCCTGAAGCTTCAGGAGATGAAGCGGGATCTCGCGGACACTGTGGTGACGGAGGGAACCGGAGCACTCAGCAGCATCACAAGGGAAGACCTGATCCGGATGCTGGACGAGGATGTATAGCTGCTTTCCTGCAGCAGGATCCTGCTGCAGTGTGCGGACAGGCAGTGCGTGATCTGTAACGAAATGGTTACAGTACACTGGCACTCCATGCCCGCGCACTGTAACAGGATTTTGCTGATGCTTCGCATTCCGAATCGGCAAAATCCGCGACCACAACGGTATCATACGGAATTTTCAGTTCAGAAAATTCCTACCCGTGAAAAATAACACGAAATGCCAATGACATAAGAAAATCGACAGAAAAATTCAAAGTTTTTTCGGTGGATCTATGTTAGCATAGAGAGAGGAAAGGTGACTTTTCAGCAGGTCTGCGCATGGTAAAATGCGTGAACAGCGGCATCTTTGCGAAAATATACCGGAAAAAGAGGAAAAAGACATGAGAAAAATGAACAGAATTATCCCGTTTGCACTTGCGTGCGCGATCTTCGCGGCGCAGCCGGTGCAGGCGGCTACGATCATCCGTGACAGCGATAAACAGACGACCAGCCAGAATACTCAGACGACAACAGCGGGGACACAGGCTGGAAACGAGGGCGGTCCGGGATATGAGAACAGTACATCAAACAATACAAACAGTGGAAACACCCAGAGCCAGGTGAGCGCAGCGGCAAAAGCGGCTGCAGATGCCATCACAAAGCCGGAGATCACATCGGAGGCGGGAATCCTCTATGATGTGACGAACGGAAGAGTTCTCTTCGAGAAGAATGCCGATGAGAAACTTGCCCCGGCCAGCACCACAAAGCTCATGACAGCGCTCCTTGTGCTGGAGAAATCGAAACTGGACGACAAGGTGACGTTTTCAAAGACGGCTGTCACAAATCTGGAGTCCGGTGCGGTGAAGATCGGACTTGTGGAAGGAGACCAGGTATCTGTAAAAGACTGCCTCTACGGACTTCTCTTAAAATCCGCCAATGAGGTTGCAAACGGACTTGCCGAGCATGTCTCCGGCAGCATTTCCGCATTCGCAGATCTGATGAACGCGAAAGCAAAGGAGCTTGGCTGCACGAACACTCATTTTGTGAATCCGAACGGTTTAAACTCTGACCAGCAGTACACGACATGCCGTGATATGGCAAAGATCGCAGCTGCCGCATTTGCGAATCAGACGCTCTGCCAGATCGATTCCACATTGAGCTACAAGTTCCCGGCAACAAAGGCTGCTGCCGCGAGAACGATCACTCCGGGCCACAAGATGCTCTATCCGAATGATTCCAGATACTATGCAGGAATCGTCGGCGGAAAGACGGGATATACTTCCAAGGCAGGAAACACTCTTGTGACCTGTGTTGAGAAGGACGGTGTCCGCATGGTCGCAGTGATCTTAAAATCCAAGAGCACCCACTATGCAGATACAAAGAAAATGCTGGACTACGGATATCAGTATGTCAATACAGAGAAAGGTAATACGACCGGAAACAGCACGACAACGACCACGACTGCGAAGCAGGAGACTGCGGGAAAGTGGGTTCAGGACAACGGAAGCTGGAGATATGAATTCGCTGATGGAACAAAGGCTGTCGGAACGATCTATACGATCGATGCCGCTGATTTCGGCTTCGACCCGGACGGAAAGATGGTGACCGGATGGAAGATGTTCGGAACTGACTGGTACTATTTTGAGTCCAACGGGACGATGGCGAAGAATGCCTGGAGACAGGATTCCGGCAAGTGGTTCTATCTCGGTGCAGACGGCAAGATCGTGAGAAATACGACGATCGACAACAAGTATAAAGTCGGCGCGGATGGTGCCTGGGTACAGTAAAAAATATACGCTGCCGTGTGCAGCGGCGAATATCACGCATAAGAGAAAACGGCAGTGATTTCTGAAAATAATAAAGAATAAGAGGAGTGCTTTATCATGAAAGAAAGAGTAAAAGTAATGCAGGATATGTACGAGAATCGTTCCACCAACAAGAAGGCAGCAGGATGCACCGTTATCATCAGCGGCGAGATAAAAGACGTGATGGACAAGATCATTGCGAAACATCCGGAGTACAAGAGCTATGCGCAGGCATTTGCAGGCGTTGTTGAGCGCGGGATCCGCGTATTTGAGGAGGAATAATCCGATTTGGAGACCGCAGTGTTTCTGGCTGCCGGCGCCATCGCATTTGGGGGCGGCTGCTTGGCGCGTTCCCGGTATGAGCGGGACTGCCTTGTTACGGAAGAATACCGGATCGTCTCGGAAAAGATCCACGGTCCGGAAAAAACGATCGTCTTTCTGACAGACCTCCACAATAAGGAGTTCGGTGATCAGAACTGCCGGCTGCTGGATGCGGTCCGGAAGGTGAAGCCGGATGCCGTTTTATCCGGCGGGGACGGGATGGTTGCAAAAAAAGGAAATTCTGATGTGGAGATTCCGAGAAAGCTTCTGACGGAGCTTGCAAAAGAATTTCCGGTATACTGCGGAAATGGAAACCATGAGTGCCGGATGGTCTGGAAGTCTGACATTTACGGTGCAGCATATGAGAATTACCAGGCTGCCCTGGAAAATGCCGGGATCCGTTATCTCGCGAACGGTTCTGCGGATCTCGACGGAGAGATCAGGATCTATGGTCTCGACCTCCCGAAGAGCGCTTACCTGCCAAGGTCGGGAGAGATCCCGGAAAACCTCTTGAAGGATGCCCTGGGAGAGCCGGATCCGGGAAGATTTAATCTTCTTCTCGCACATTCTCCTCTGTTTTTTGAGGAGTATGCGGCCTGGGGAGCGGATCTTACGCTCTCCGGACATTTTCACGGCGGCACGATCCGGCTTCCGGTCCTCGGCGGAGTCATGACCCCTCAGTATCAGTTTTTTTATCCGCGCTGTGCGGGTGAGTTTGAACTTCCCGGAAGATGGGGAGAGAGGAGCCGGATGATCGTCGGACGGGGACTTGGAACCCATTCGATCAATATCCGGTTAAATGATAAACCGCAGGTGGTTGTGATACGGCTCTGCGGTTTGGAAGATGGAAAGAGCGAAAAAAGCTGATTTCCATGTACCGTAAGGAAAGAGTGTGCCATGGCACATTCTTTTTTGCGGTTCAAAGCAACACAAAGGCATCTGATATCTGAAAACATGAGGTGTATATGGAATTATCGTACAAACTGGAAAAGTTTGAAGGTCCGCTGGATCTTCTTCTTCATCTGATCGAAAAAAACAAAGTGAATATCTATGATATCCCGATCACCGAGATCACGGACCAGTACATGGAGTACGTTCGGAAGATGGATGAGGAAGACCTGGATGTGGTCAGCGAGTTCCTGGTGATGGCGGCGACACTTCTCGATATCAAGGCGCGGATGCTGCTGCCGAAAGAAGTAAATGAGGAAGGCGAGGAGGAAGATCCGAGAGCGGAACTTGTGATGCGCCTCCTGGAATATAAGAAATTCCGGCTGATGTCGGAGGAGCTGAAGGATCTGGAGACCGGGGCGGACCGTGTGTTCTACAAAGATCCGACGATCCCGCCGGAGGTGAAGGAATACGAGGAGCCGGTGGATCTCGATAAACTCCTGGACGGTGTGACGCTCACAAAGCTTCAGAAGATCTTTGAGGCGGTCATGAAGCGGCAGCAGGACAAGATTGATCCGGTCCGCAGCACGTTCGGAACGATCAAAAAGGAGCCGGTGAGCCTGGAGGACAAGATCACTTCGGTTCTCGGCTATGCGAGAAAACACCGGAAGTTCAGTTTCCGCCAGATGCTGGAAAAACAGAGAGATAAGACGGAGGTCGTCGTGACGTTCCTTGCACTGTTGGAGCTCATGAAGGTGGGAAAGATCCATCTGACGCAGGAACATCTGTTTGACGACATGTACATAGAATCTCTGGAGCCGGAAGGCGGGGAACAAGATGACAATGAAATCGTCGTCACGACTGTTCAGTAGGACTGCGGAAAAGTCTGCTGCCGGGATATACGAGTGTAAACGGTGACAGGCGGGCGAATGCGCTGAGCGCAGGAAAACATGGGATGATACGATCGTGGAGGAATTTGAATGAGAGTGGAAAACCTGAAAACACAGGAGTCCGTTGTGGAGTCCGTGCTGTTTACCATGGGGCAGTCTGTGGAGATCCGCCAGCTTGCGGCGGCATTGGAATCGGATGAGGAGACGGCCATCCAGGCCGTGGAGCGCCTGAAGGAAAAATATGACAAGAGAAAAGCTGGCATGCAGATCGTGCGGCTGGATGACAGCTACCAGATGTGCAGCCGTGTGGATTATTATGAAAATCTGATCCGTGTCGCGGCAACGCCGAAAAAGCAGATCCTGTCGGATGTGGTGATGGAGACATTGGCGATCATCGCCTACAAGCAGCCGGTCACCAAGGCCGATATCGAGAAGATCCGTGGGGTAAAATCGGACCATGCGGTCAACCGGCTTGTGGAATACGATCTCGTCTATGAGGCGGGCCGCCTGGATGCGCCGGGCCGCCCGACACTTTTTGCGACGACCGAGGAATTCCTGCGCCGTTTCGGCGTCGGATCCACGGAACAGCTCCCGGAGATGAATGTGGAGCAAAGAGAAGAGATCCGGAGTGAGGTTGAGGAAGAGCTGAACCTGAGGATCGATGAGGAAGGTCATCTGCTGGATGATGACGAAGATCCGGAAGAAGATGCAGATAAGAATGAGAACGAGAAAGAGATAGAAAACAACGAGGCTTACGGGGAGGATTCCATATCATGAAATGCAGTGAGATCAAAGTAGTCAAAAAAGACGGGACGAAAGAGGAGTTTAATGTCCAGAAAGTCCTGGCGGCGGTAAATAAGTCTGCAAACCGCGCGATGATCAACTTCTCGAAGGCCGAGAGTAAGTTTATCTGTGAATTTGTGGAAGAAAAAGCGGAGGACCTGGATGAGGCGGAAGTCCCGATCGCCCAGATGCACAACATCGTCGAGGGCGCTTTGGAGCGCGTCAACCCGGTGGTCGCGAAGAGCTACCGCGATTACCGCAACTATAAGCAGGATTTCGTCCAGATGCTCGATGAAGTCTACAAAAAGAGCCAGTCCATCATGTACATCGGCGACAAGGAGAACAGCAATACGGACAGTGCTCTCGTCTCCACGAAGCGCAGCCTGATCTTCAATGAGTTGAATAAATCTTTATACCAGAAGTTCTTTATGACCGTCGAGGAGCTTCAGGCATGCCGGGACGGATATATCTATATCCACGATATGTCAGCGCGACGCGATACGATGAACTGCTGCCTGTTTGACGTCAATGAGGTCTTGAGCGGCGGTTTCGAGATGGGAAATATCTGGTACAATGAGCCGAAGACCCTGGATGTCGCATTTGACGTCATCGGCGATATCGTTTTAAGTGCGGCGAGCCAGCAGTACGGTGGTTTTACGGTTCCGAGCGTGGAGAACATCCTGGCGCCGTATGCCGAGAAATCCTACGGAAAGTATATCGAAAAATATATCGACCTCGGTCTCGACGAGGAGAAAGCGAAGGAGATAGCCTGGAACGACGTTCAGAGAGAGATGGAACAGGGCTTCCAGGGCTGGGAGTACAAGTTCAACTCCGTTTCCTCCAGCCGCGGTGACTATCCGTTTATCACGATGACGGCAGGAACCGGAACAAGCCGGTTCGCAAAGATGGCGACGATCACGATGCTCAATGTGAGAAAGAAAGGTCAGGGAAAAGAAGGCCACAAGAAGCCGGTCCTGTTCCCGAAGCTTGTGTTCTTATATGATGAGAACCTTCACGGACCGGGAAAAGAGCTTGAGGACGTTTTTGAGGCCGGGATCGAGTGCTCTTCCAGGACGATGTATCCGGACTGGCTCTCCCTGACCGGTGAAGGTTATATCGCCGGCATGTACAAGAAATACGGGAAGATCATCAGCCCGATGGGCTGCCGCGCGTTCCTTTCTCCGTGGTATGAGCGGGGCGGCATGGAACCGGCTGATGAGAATGATGTTCCGGTGTTTGTCGGCCGCTTCAACATCGGTGTTGTGAGCCTGCATCTTCCAATGATGCTTGCAAAGGCACGACAGGAGAGCAAGGATTTCTACGAGGTCCTGGATTATTATCTGGAGCTGATCCGGAAGATCCATATCCGGACTTACGCGTACCTTGGAGAGATGCGCGCGTCCACAAACCCGTTGGCGTACTGTGAGGGCGGATTCTACGGAGGTCATTTAGGACTTCACGATAAGATCAAACCACTCCTTAAGACGGCGACGGCATCCTTCGGGATCACAGCGTTCAATGAGCTGCAGAGACTGTACAACGGAAAATCCCTGGTGGAAGACGGGGCGTTTGCGATCGAGGTCTTAAAGCACATCAATGAGAAGGTGGAGCAGTTTAAACACGAGGACGGAAACCTCTATGCGATCTACGCGACACCGGCGGAAAACCTCTGTGGACTTCAGGTCAAGCAGTTCCGGAAAAAATACGGGATCGTGGAGAATGTCTCCGACCGCGAGTATGTCAGCAATGGCTTCCACTGCCATGTGACGGAAGATATCACGCCGATCCAGAAGCAGAACCTCGAATACCGGTTCTGGGAACTCTCCAACGGCGGAAAGATCCAGTACGTGAAATATCCGATCGACTACAATAAAGAAGCGATCCGCTCCCTCGTGCGCCGCGCGATGAAGATGGGATTCTATGAGGGCGTGAACCTGTCGCTGTCCTACTGCGATGACTGCGGACACGAGGAGTTAAATATGGATGTGTGTCCGGTCTGCGGCAGCAAAAACCTGACAAAGATCGACCGTATGAACGGATATCTGAGCTATTCCCGCGTCAAGGGCGATACGAGGCTGAATGATGCGAAGATGGCCGAGATCGCGGAGCGGAAATCGATGTGATGTGCACTGCATCAATAGAAAGAAACCAATAGTTGCAAGCTTGCTTGCATAAGGGTTTGTTTGGCAAAATTTACATAGGGCGAACGCCCGAGAGATTCTTGTTTTTATGAAATAAAAACAAGAATATGTGCACTGCGTGAAAATATAAAATAAAAAAGAGGTGATCTCATGCGCTACCACAACATTACAAAAGAGGACATGTTAAACGGCGACGGCCTGCGCACCGTCTTATGGCTTGCTGGCTGCAGCCATGCCTGTCCGGGCTGCCAGAACCCGGTGACATGGGATGTGAAAGGCGGACTCCCGTTTGACGAGGAGGCAAAGCAGGAACTTTTCGAGGCGCTGGCGCCATCCTGGATCTCCGGCGTGACATTCTCCGGCGGTGATCCGCTTCACTGGCAGAACCGGAAAGAAGTGGGAAATCTGATCGAAGAAATCCACGAAAAGTTCCCGGAAAAGACGATCTGGCTGTATACAGGATTTCTGTGGGAAGACATCTGGGATCTTCCGTTTCTGAAAAACGTGGATGTCCTGGTGGACGGACCGTTCGTGGAAGCAGAAAAAGATGTGACCCTGCACTGGAAAGGCAGCGCGAACCAGAGAGTCATCGATGTGAAACAGACGTTAAAAAATAAAAATGTAGTGCTCTATCAATCGAAATAGGACAAACGATCAGGGACAACACCTGATTTTGCCGATGCTTCGCATTCCGAATCGGCAAAATCTGCTGCCACAACTGTACACGGCAGGAGAGAGGCAGAAGGAGACAGTGACAGCTGCGTTGGCATGTGATACAATAAGACCATAGAAAACATGCAGACTCATGGGACGGATAGAAGAGAAAATTGCAGAGAACTTTCATGGAAAGGAAGAATGTCTATGCTGGCGAAATATGTACTCTGTATTTTAACGATCGAATGGGCGGTACTCGGAATGCGCCTTTTAAAAGGAAAAGGACGTTCTTATGAGCGGATCCGGAATGATGACAGGATCCGGGAAAAAGAACAGTTTGTCCGTTTTCAAGGAATGAATCTCCTGTATCTTGCACTGGTCGCATTCCTGACTCTGCTCACGACATTTGCAGGTTCCGACCGCCTGACGATCTGCTTTTTTGAGCTCACAGCATTGGCTCTGTTTGGACGGCTGCTGTATGGAAATTGGAAATACAGCGGGAAGATCTGGATCCGGTGGTGACAATATAACAGAAACTATGCATCCGAAGGAAAGCTCAGTGGGGAGATTCCTGTAGGTGTGAGAAGGTACTGAATAGTTACAAATAAAGGAAAAAGGGATTTGGCATATCAGATGATGGCCAGGTCCCTTTTTGTATTTCAATGAATTCGAAAGAAGCTGCCAGCGGCAGAACTGTAAGTGTTACTGCGACATTTACCGGATCTGGATCCGGATCGTCCGCTCAAACGGATGTTCTGGCGTTGTGATGGAAAAATGTTCCGGCAGAACATGTGGGGAATCCGGAACATCCTGGGCTTCGAGCGCGATGGCGCATGACGGGCAGGAGTGCGTGCCGTCCGGGAATCCGATGGAATCATCGAGAAATCCGCCGGAATAGATGACGAGTGCCGGGGCATCCGTGTAAAGCGTGATGGAGTGTCCGGAAACAGGATCGCTCAGGATACATGCTTTTCTTACAGGCTGCGGAAGTGACCGGAAATTGCGGGAGGTCTGGTCACGGCTCAGGATAAATGCATGGTTGTAACCGCGCGCGATGGAAAGCTGCCTGCGGCAGCGGGAGCGGAGTTTTTCCTCGCGCGGCAGAAAATCCAGCCGGCTCTTAAGAGAAGCAGGGCTGGAAAAGTCGAATATCGTCCTTGCGATAGGGATGATTTCGACGGGAATATGTTCCTCATTATTCAGGCAGACATTATTTGCGAAAACGGTGAGTGTCTCATCAAGCGCGGAAAATGAAAAGTCACCGGAAAGATTCCAGTAGGTATGATTCGACATATTGATATAAGTCGGCCGGTCCGTCGATGCCCGGTACCGGATGGTCAGCCAGTTGCTGTCATCGAGCGTATATTCCGCATGAAACGTGCGACCTGGAAAAATCCGAACCCGTATGATTCCGAGCCGTACTACAACCTTGGATTATCCCTGTTTTATCAGGAACGCTATGACGAAGCGTTTGATGCATTCTATAAGGCGACCTGGTCCAATGAGCAGCAGGAGATGAGCTTCTATTATCTGGCGTGCATTGAGGCGATGAGAGGAAACTTTGAGAGTGCACTGGAACTCGCGGAAAAAGGCCTTGTGAAGAATACGCACAATATCAAGGCGAGAGGACTCCGGGCATACCTTCTCGGCAGACTCGGAAGAACGGAAGAAGCGAAAGCGGCAGTCAGCGAGAACCTTGCGATTGACCCGTTTGATTATGTCTCCATGCTGGAATCCGCATATCTGGATCCGGACCATGCAGAAGAGATCCGCGCGAAGGTCAATAAGCTCTCCAGAAACTTCCATGAGACGTATCTGATGGCGGCGAGAGACTTTGCGGAGTACGGGGCATACGACAAGGCGGTTGATACACTCCGCGAATGCAGTGAGAGCTGGCCGATGTTAAAGTACTATGAAGCATATGATCTCGGAAAGATGGGAGCTTCCCATGAGGAGATCCTGAAAGTGCTCAAAGAGGCAGAAAACTGCAGTACGGATTACTGCTTCCCGAATAAGCTGGAGGACATCCTTGTTCTGACCTATGCGCAGAAACAAGATCCGGACGGGGCAAATGCATTCTATTACCTTGGAAACCTCTGGTATGACAAGCTGCAGTACGATCAGGCGATCAGCTGCTGGGAGACTGCGGCGGAGAAGAAGCCGGGATTTGCGATCACATGGAGAAATCTCTCCCTGGCATATTACAACAAGAGAAAAGATCCGGAAAAGGCAAAGGCAGCGTTGGAAAAGGCAGCAGAACTTGCACCGAACGATGCGAGAATCTTCCTGGAGCTTGACCAGCTGTACCGGAAACTGGAAATGCCGGTCGCTGAGCGACTTTCCCGCTATGAAAAGGCAAAAGAGATCTTTATGCAGCGGGATGATCTGATGATCGAATATGTCACGCTCTTAAATCTCTGGCCATTATAAAGAGGCATATGACTTTATCATGGCGCACCGGTTCCATCCGTGGGAAGGCGGAGAAGGAAAGGTTACGACCCAGTATACGACCTCTCTCCTGGAGCTCGGAAAAGCGGAAATCGCAAAAGAGCACTGGAGCGAGGCAAAAGAGATCCTTGAGAAGGCGCTGGTATATCCGGAGAACCTCGGGGAAGGAAAGCTGGAAGGAACGAAGGACAACCACATCCATTATTATCTCGGACTTGCAAAAGAGCATCTCGGGGAGAACGAGGCGGCGAAGGAAGAGTATGAGGCAGCTTCGATCGGAACGGATGAACCGGCAGGAATGATGTACTACAATGACCAGCCGGCCGACATGATCTACTATCAGGGACTTGCAAAAGAAAAAGTATATTTTTATATACAAAATCGAATTTCTAATAAAATGCCTGAGAATCCAGTATTTAAGCCATTTTTTTATTTTGTATATAAAAACTATCACGTATGCAAAATATGCAAAAAAATAAGTAATACACTAATTTTTTTCCCTTGCAAAATCTTTTACCTAAGAAAAATTTCATATTAAATTTTTTAAAAAAATCTATACACCTATAGTATAAAATACGGAGAAATTTATATGGTTATGGTTGTTAATAGTGGACGTTGGTGTCTTGGCTTTCTTGGTAATGATGGGTTTCCGGATCAGTTGAAATTGTGGCTTCAGATTCATTGCGATGAAGAACTGCGGATTCACATGTTATCTCAATGGCTTATCTCACATCATGTACGTGGTGTTGCATGGCGCAGCCCGCAAGGCTCCTGGTTGGACTAGAGAGCCATATTGCTCGTCCAGCAGTTCAACAGGCAGATGGAACGTGCTGAAATGAAATGCACGATACGAGAAGTAATACTGGAAATGCGTCGAACTTCCGACGAAAGGATCCACTGAATGTATTTCCTGCGCATCGCTTGTGGCAGGTCTTAGATATAACTCAGCAGATCGTCATACTGCGTTGAAGTTAGCTCCCCAGTATTGTAGATTTCTTGAATTTGTTATATGTGCTAAGACAGCCAGCGTTTTCTGCTCGTCAGCGACCTGATAGATGTTTTTTAAATATTTCTTTAGTTCAATTCTGTGAACCTTTTTTGTTGCCATAGTAAAAGGCCCTCCTAATGATATTTATTTTATCATAGAAGGACCTTACATAGATTATTTTACAGAAAAAGTTTCACATGCCCATCTTAATATATACTCATCTAAGGGACTGATATTTCAATGCCGGAAGAACTTCATTTATGTTAAATTCTATACTTGTTGGAACATTTAATTCCAACAGATAAGCCCCATCTTGTATCCATAGATAGTCTTGAGTCGTACCATCATCTGAATAGTAATACTCAAAGCTATCATTTGTTTCTTTTGTTAATGCCCCCGGATTGTTTTTCACCATAAAGTCTAGTCCTTCTTTACCATTGGAAAGTCTATGTGTATATAAAGTAAAATCATTATCATATATACATGCAAAGTAACCTTCGCGAACTCGTATATTTACCAGTGCTGTATCCCAAGGATTATTATCATCTATGAGATAGATGCGTTCTTTAGCAAGTGTTGAACGGACATTTGATGATGTCGCAATTTGATAGGATGTCATTAGACTATCCAAATTTGTATATGTGTCCCATTCACTAAGTGTCGATGTAATTGTTTCAGTATCAGTCTTTTTTTCTTCAGTTACTTGATTTTGGCATCCGGCAATAAGCAAAGCTATCACTAATAATAATATCTTACATGCTTTCATAATATCCCCTCCCTTAATAAAGATCTCTTTTAAAATCTGCTTTACAATTGTCGCACCATATATCTGTATAACCTGTCAGACTCTTACCATCATAGCTTCCTTTCATAACACATGGTTGATTTTGTGAACAAGAAGCATCATGAGCTCCAAACATATGTGATAATTCATGCTGTACAATACGGACATGAACATTCTGCGATGAGCTTGGTAACCATGTGATATATGAATTGGGCTGTTTATTATAAGTTACTCCTAATATATTTGTGGCGTGTTCTTTATCCCACATGCCACATAAAGGAGTTGCAGTTAATGCAATTTTGATATCATTACCATTAGCCGGAACATTTTTTGACAAATAGTTTAAATTTTTATTTGCATTTCTGTGGTGATAGGGGGTATCAAGAGAATTTTCACATAATGAATCTATAGCATCACCACAATATAATTCACGCGAATAGGAACATTGAATATTAGGAAAATTATATGCTGTTCTGTCTTCAGCAATATCAAAAGTAATATTCCATACATATTCATAAGGAGTTTGAATTTTATCCAATGTCTCTATAACATATTCTTGTGAATATTCTTCATTAATATATCTATCAGGGATAGCTTTTAATGAAAGATTTATAGGATCCCCTTCCTCAATAAGCATTTTACCATCCGCGGCAAAATAGTATTTTACATCATCAATAGTTAACCATCCAGTAACCATGACGCCATGTTCATCCATGTAATACCAATCAGTGTTTACCTGGACCCATTTTACCATCATATATCCTTCTGTAATATGTAAATAATACCATTTTGAGTCTACGTCCTGAAACCATCCCGTTTGCATCCATCCATTTTTGTCAAAATGGTACCAACGATTTCCTATCTGCTCCCAATCATTTTTTGTATATGAATTGTCGGCATGTTTGTACCGCCACTTTCCAGTTGATGCATCTTGTAGCCATTGCCCATCACTGGTTTGCAAAATTGCTACATCATACATTCCGTTTTCTAGTCTTTGTTGAACAGAATCAGGTGAGAGTATTCCAATATCGGACTGCCTTTTTGCTGCTGCAAATGCAACATTGACCGATATCATAATAATCAAAAAAATTACTATTATCAATGAACAACGTTTTATGCTCTTTTCTTTTATTCACTCACCTCGACATTATGAATTAATTTTTAAAGTTTACATTCATTAGGGTATTACCCATTGGTATCCCTCCTCTCGAATATTTAAAATCGTTTTATCTAGCTAATTTGCCTGGTTTTGTCTGAATTATATCATTTGCTTTTACTGTTGACAATAATTTATATTGTGTTTTATGAATTGTTTAATATATATTAATGTTTTTACAATATAACTGCCAATTTTGTGTGCAATGCAATGTACTGCGTTGTTGAAACTGTTGTCTGTATATAGATTGAGTATGTGATATACTGGGTTTTTACCTAATTTTGTGACAAGAAGGGAAAATACATAAATGTGCGATTCCTTCCTTTTTTTGATGATGTAATCCGGGTATTTATCGTTATATCAAAGAAGCAATGGAAAATATAGCTGCCGATTGATGAATAGGCAGTTTTTATTTTGCCAGATTGGTTCTCATAAAAACGGAAAATGGTTCCTTAAAAAATGGAAAAACTTGCAACAGTGGTTCCCTAAAAAACGGAAAACATTGCTATATACAATATATATACAAAATAAAACGCCACTTTTCGCGGCGAAACTTGGTCTGCCGGTGGAGGCAAAATCGAGATATTACCGTCTGCTCGACTACGGAGAGCGCCATCTGTATGACAAGATGCGCGTTGAGTACTTTGCAGTTTCCCTCCCGGATTTCATGATCTTTGATGATGACCTGGATAAGAGAAACAAGACGCACTGCTATTATCTGATGGGACTCGGATATCTGGGACTCGGAGATAAGGAAAAGGCAGCAGAGGCATTTCGGAACGCGATGCAGCTTGATCCGACGCATTTGAACGCAGGGCGTTATCTGAAGATGGCGGAGGAATAGAAGCCGGAAAAAGTCTTAACGCAGGCATAACAGAAAAAAGAAGGGGCTGTCGCACTAACGTGCGGCAGCTCATTTCATATTCCCAACACAAAGGGGCTGTCGCACTAACGTGCGGCAGCTCATTTCATATTCCCAACACAAAACGCCGAGCTTCGAAAAGCCCGG